>JAYSUY010000060.1:0-6581 GCA_043718855.1 Saprospiraceae bacterium
CAGATATACCGCAGATTGACAGAAAGTTGTATTTCCTGCTTCATCCTTTGCCCATATCTCTACGGCACCTTCTCCAACCTCTGCCATCGTAAAACGCAAAGAGGTTTTTTCAGTTGGAAAACCATCGCCCGTGCATTTTTTGCGAATGCCAAGTGTGATGCCGCTCATAGGAGACACATCATCAGTAACAGATTCTACGAAGTCAAGAGCATAGATGGTGATATAACCTCCCCAAGGATTGCAAACACTGAGGTTGAGCATCTGCTTACACTTCACCTGCGGCGGCACAGTATCTACCGCTTGTGCAGCCAAGTGGAGGTCAAAAAAGAACAGGCCCAGCAGGGCGGCAAGAAGGCGTAAAATGTTGCTCATCAGGAATACAGGTTGGTAAAGAAAACCCAAAAATATCAGATGTTCAGCCGCCGCCCGCACCGCAATGCCCGTTTGCCGCCACTCCGACAAAAAAACAGCGGCTCCTGTGGGGTGCCGTAGATTTGCCGTTCAAATCCGTGCCACCTTGCCCACACCGCTCGACCTCCCGCCCGATCCCGCAGCACCCAAGCCCGATGCTTACGCTGCCCTGCGCATCCCCGACTACCGCCGCTTCCTCGCCATGCGCCTGACGATGACCCTGTCCGTCCAGATCATGTCCGTCTCGGTGGGTTATTTCGTGTACGACCTCACAGGTAGCCCGCTCAAACTGGGCCTCATCGGTTTGGCCGAGGCCATCCCAGCCATCGGCATTAGCCTATGGGCGGGCCACTTAGCCGATAAATACAACCGCCGCAACATCCTCGTGGGCTGTGTCGCGGTGCTGCTGCTGTGTTCGGTCGCCCTGCTGGTACTGGTGCTCAATCGAGAGCGAATGTCGCCGGGGCTGCTGCTAGCGGGCATCTACTCGGTCATTTTTTGTACTGGTCTGGCGAGGGGTTTTTTTAGCCCCACCAACTTTGCGTTTTTGCCTCAGTTGGTGGACAAAGAGCGGCTCCGCAATGCCATCACTTGGAACAGCAGCACGTGGGAAGTGGCCAGCATCACCGGGCTGGGATTGGGAGGTTTGCTCTACGGCTTCGCCGGCGTGCCAGTGGCTTTTGCCACAATGGCCGGGCTGTGTGTACTGGCCCTGTTTTTTTTGCTGCAAATCCCCGCCCGCCCCGTACCGCCCACCGACCACTCGGAGACGGCACTGGTGCGCATCCGGGCTGGACTGAACTTTGTGTTTGGAAATCAGGTGATTATCGGGGCCATCGCCCTCGATTTGTTCGCTGTGCTGTTTGGCGGTGCAGTGGCATTGCTGCCCGTTTTTGCCAAAGATATTTTGAAAGTAGGCCCCGAAGGGCTGGGCATCCTGCGGGCTGCCATGTCCGTCGGAGCCATTTTGACGGCCTTTGTATTAGCCCACCGTCCGCTCGGCGCGGGTGCAGGCAAACTCATGCTGGCTTGCGTCGCGGGCTTCGGGCTGTGCATCATTGGCTTCGGGTTGAGCCAGTTTTTCTGGCTGTCGTTTTTCTTTTTGTTCCTCGCTGGGGTGTTCGATGAGGTGAGCGTGTTCGTGCGCTCCTCGCTCATCCAGTTGCAAACGCCCGATCACATGAAGGGCCGGGTGTCGTCGGTCAATTCGATTTTCATCACGTCGAGCAACGAAATCGGGGCCTTCGAGAGCGGGCTGGCCGCCAGCCTGCTGGGTACGGTGCCTTCAGTACTGTTCGGTGGGCTGATGACCCTGGTGGTGGTAGGCGTGGCGTGGTGGAAAGCGCCGAAACTGCGGGAGTTTGATATGGGGAAGTAGTGAACGATGAACTATGAACGAGTAACTGTAACTACTTCAATAGATTGTATATCAACGTCTTGAAATGCTCATAGTTACTCGTTCATAGTTCCTCGTTCATAGTTTACCACTGAGTCCGCAACGTCACGAACACATTCCGCCCCGGCCCGTTGATGCCCGAAGCGAAGGTGCGGTACTGGATGTCCAGCAAGTTGTCCACGCCCGCTTGCACCGTCAGGTGTTTCCCGAAACGGTAACTGCCGCGCAGGTTCAGCGTTGTCCAAGCGGGCATCCCATCGGCGGGTGCGTACTGCTCGTTGTCCTCCCCGTTGAGGCTGTAATCTTGGATTTTCTTCTGCCCGTTCCACAGCACGAAAGCCTCCGCCGTTGCGCGAGTTGTATGCCATTTCGCCCCGATTCGGCCATATACTGGCGGGATGTGGTCGAGCGGTTTGGTGCCGCCCTCGGCCAGCCGGATGTCGCCGCGCGTGTAGGTGAACGAAGCGTAGGCCGCTAATTTTTTGTGCAAATCAGCGTCTAAATTGCTAGAAAAGCCAAAAATTCGAGCATTCCGCTTGTTCTGGTTGGCCAGCACCCGGCTCATCACCTGGTCGTACAGGATGGAGTCTTGCCCTCCAAATTGGAACACATCGGTCACAATCGCGTCGCGGAAAGCCGTCAGCCAGCCGGAGGTTTCCCAGCGCAGTCGGTCGGCAATTTGGTAGGTCACGCTCAGGTCGAGGTTGTAGGTTTTTTCCGGCTTGATGTCCGGGTTAGGCACGATGACGCTGCCCGGCTGCGAGTCGAACACCTTGCTCAGGTCGTCCACATTCGGCACCCGAAAGCCCGTAGCCGCGTTCACCGCCACGCGCCAGCGCTTGGCACCGCGCCACACCGCCCCGAGGCTGCCTGATGCGACAGGGTTGCGCTGCTCCACCGTGCTGAACGGGAAGGGGAAAAACGAGGTGTCGCGGAACGTCGCGCTGAGGCCAGCGAAGCCCACCCGCGCACCCTCGCTGAAAGCCCAAGCCTCGTTGGCCGAATGCCAGTGGTGGGTGGCGTACACGGCGGCGTTGCTCATCTGGCTGCCGCCGTCAGGGTAGCGGGTGAACTGTGCCAAAGTGTCCCCCGTATTCACGTTGATGCGCTGAGCGGTGGAAACCACATCGTTGTACTGCCCGTCCAGCCCCAGTTGTAGGCTTTGGCGGCCCCAGTTGCGCTGCGCGTTGGCCGTCAGGCCCAGTACGTCCAGCCGCTCCACGCGGTCCGTGCGGTTGGGGGCGCCGAAGTTGCGGTTGTGGCGGCTCTCCTCGATATCTTGCCAACTCAGCGTGGTGCGCAAGCCGCCATTGAACCAGCCCAACTCGCTGACCGACAGCGCGTAAGCCACCATCAACCGCTGCTGCGGGCCGTAGTACCACTCGGCGGAACTGAGGCCACTACTGCCGCTGCGGTCGGTGAGGCGGTCGTAGCGCGGGATGTCGGTGGAGTTGCTGTACTGCACGTTCAGCGTGTGGCGCACGTTGTCGTTTTGCACCACAAACTTTTGCAGAAGGTCGTGCTGGGTGTAGCCGCTGAATTTTTGCAGGTAGGGGTCGCTGTTTTTCACCAACGAATCCTTGCCGTTGATGCGCTCCACATAAAAATCCCGCTTGCCAAAAAATGGCGCGGAACCTTCTTTTTCGCCCATCCGCAAATCGCCGAAGTCGCTGTAAGTGAACGAAGTGAACGACCCGAAGTGGCGATCAGCGAGGCTGATGTCGGCGTGTGCGGTTTTCTCCTCGTTCACCGAGCCGTAGCGGGCAAACGCGCTGCCCGTGGTTTTGAAGCCGCCGTCAGAAAGCGTCGGGTTTTTGGTAAAAAAACAGATGGCACCCCCCAGCGCGTCGGTGCCGTACACCGTCGAAGCAGGGCCAAAAATGACCTCCGCCCGGTCGAGCGATGCATTGTCCATCGAGATGATGTTCTGCAAGTGGCCGCTGCGGTAGATGGCGTTGTTGAGGCGCACCCCATCCACCACCATCAGCACCCGGCTGGCCTCGAAGCCGCGCAGCACCGGGCTGCCCCCGCCCTGCTGGCTTTTTTGGACAAACGCGAGGCCGGAGTTGATGAGCAAATCAGCCGTTGTCTGGGCATTGATCTGCTCCATCTGGGCGCGGCGCAGTACCTGCACGGACTGGGCCACCGCCGTGCGGCTTTGGCTCACGCGGTTGGCCGAAACGATGGCTTCGCGGAGCGGCACGGCCTCCTGCACCGTGTCGGCGGGGGGGATTTGGGCGAGGGTTTTTAGGCTAAAAAAGAGGAGCGCGAAAAGTATGCGCGGTATATTTTTCATGGAAAAAGGCTATGCATGGACGACGCGCAGCGGCCTGATTGCAAGCGTGTTGCGTCAGGCGGTGGGCGTGGTGGGTGAAAAAAAGGAAGTGAGTGACGTATCCCGGAACTCCGTTCCGGCTGGGGCACGGAGGGGCAATCAGACACGGCCGGAACGGAGTTCCGGGGTGCCCTCTGGCGGCGGCCCAAAAATGCCCGGCTCCTGCTGCGCCACCAAAGCCCGGCAGAAAACCAGCAGCGGCGATTTCCCCAACTCAGTCCACACCCGAAAGGCCAATATTTCGGGCATCACGAAGGCGGCGCCGAGCCATTTTGCCAACCAAACCTGAACGGGAGAAACAGGCGACGACGAAGCATCTCCGCCCGAACAGAACACCTTGCCCAGGAGCCCGTAGAGCCGCTCTTCGTGCTGGTCGTGGTACAGTTCGAGCCGTACCGAATCGCCCATCAAGTGTGCCGAGCGGATGTCGTAGAGCCGCCCTGTGTACCAGATTTCTTTCTTGCCGATGCGCAACGCGGGCAACGCCGAGGTATGGAGTGCGAGGGAAGTCAGGGGCGTACTTTCCTCATTAAGAACTTGTTGTGCAGAAAAATGCGCCTCCCAACGCGCCGTGTGCCAAGCCACAAGCCAGCCCACTGCCTGAAATGCCAACAGCCCGATGAGCAGGGCAGCGGCAAGGCGGTGGCGATATGGGCGGGGACTGAACATGGGGTGCGAAGGTACATACAAGGTCGGAAGGGGTGGAAGCCTTCAGACCTTTAGCAGGGCAAACGCACCAAATTTTGAAAGTGGGGTTGACGCAGTGGGGCAGCCCCAGCGGGGCGCAGTATCGGTAGGGTTTTAGCCCCAGCGGGGCGCAGCATCGGTAGGGTTTTAGCCCCAGCGGGGCGCAGTATCGGTAGGGTTTTAGCCCCAGCGGGGCGCAGCAGACACCTGTTTTTGCTGCGCCCCGCTGGGGCTGGTTGGCTGTGGCCAGCACATTTCTACCGATGCTGCGCCCCTCCGGGGCTTCCAGATTTTGATGCGTTTGATCTGGACCTTTATGCGGGTACCGGGCAGGGCTGGGAGAAGTGCATACCCACAATTTTGAAACCTTTGTTCAGGTACAGCCGGTGTGCATCGTTGCGGGTAGGGCCGGAGTCGAGGGTGACGCAGGCGCAGCCGAAGGCCTGTGCTTGCTGCTGCACAAAATCCAGCAGCAAACCGCCGTAGCCCTTGCCTCGGTGTTCGGTCAGGCTGGTCAGGTCGTCGATGTAAATTTGCTTGCCATCGTAGAGTTTTTGCATGTAGCGGTAGCCAATGGCCGCAGCAGCAAGGCCATTTTCTTCAACAAAAGCCAAGTGGTAGCCGCCCTGCATCTGCTCACGGATCAAAGCAACAAACTCATTTTCAAGCAGGTGCGGACGCAGGAGGTACATCACCGACCAGCATTTCAGGATGTCGGTGTCGGAGTGGGCAAGTTGGACGGGCATGACGGGGGGGGGGTGAGGGATGGAGAGTGAGGGCCTACGATCCCCGCAATTCCAGCAGCACCACGTTTTCGATGTGGTGGGTGTGGGGAAACATATCCACTGGCTGCGATTTGATGGTGTCGTATTTTTCGGAAAGCCACTGTATGTCACGGGCTTGGGTGGCGGGGTTGCAACTGACGTACACGATGCGCGGGGCAGCCAAGTCGAGCAGGAAGCGCACCGCTTTTTCGTGCATCCCGGCACGAGGCGGATCGGTGATGACCACATCGGGGCGGCCGTGCCGCTGAGTGAACTCTGGAGACAGCACATTTTTCACGTCGCCAGCATAAAACACGGCATTTTCGATGCCGTTGAGCCGCATATTTTCCTCTGCATCGGCGATGGCCTCCGGGATTTCTTCGATGCCGACCACTTGGCGACAGTAGCGGGCGAGGTACAGCGCGATGCTGCCGGTGCCGGTGTACAGGTCGTACACGTTTTCGTGGCCCGTCAGTCCGGCGAAGTTGGCGGCCACATCGTAGAGGCGATTGCCCTGATGTGTGTTGGTTTGAAAAAAAGATTTGGGGCCGATTTTGAAGCGCAAATCGCCCAACATCTCCTCCACAAAACCCTTCCCGTAGTAGGTTTTGATGTCGAGGTCGTACATCGCGTCGTTCAATTTTTTGTTCACGGCATACACCACAGTGGTCAGTTGCGCACGAAAACGCTCGATGATCGCATCCAAAAACCGTTCGATTTTCTCTTGGTCGTGCTGGGCAAAACTGACCAGTATCATGAGTTCGCCGGTCGTGGTGAGCCGAACCATCAAGTTGCGTAGAAAGCCTTTGTGGCTCCGAAGGTCGTAGTAGGCCAAGCCCTGTTCGCGGGCCAGTTCGCGAGCGAAATTGCGCACCGCGTTGGATGGCTCGGCTTGCAGCCAGCAGTGCTCGATATCGATGATTTTGTCAAAAAAGCCGGCCTTGTGGAAGCCCAAAGCCCCCCCCGGTGGGGAGGAGACAGGACTCCC
>JAYSUY010000591.1:0-4199 GCA_043718855.1 Saprospiraceae bacterium
CAGCATGACCGATTGATTCCTCAGATACAGCAGATTGTTTCCTGCTGGTGCTTGGTCGCGCATCAACCTGCCCACGCTGATTGGCTCACCGTATCGCCCTTCGCATATCGGGAAAACCTGGACGGAATCGTACTTGCCGATGTTCAGCGACATCTGGATAGAATCGCGCCCGGTGTTTTCAACCGCAAAACAAAACCAGTAGGCGTAGCGGCCCTGCTCGTATTTGGTGTCAAGCCGAAGCGAATCTAAGGGCATAAAAGGCTGATTTTGTACGATAGACAAGGGCATGACTGCACTTTTGTCCACGAAAACCGAGAAGTACGGCCGCAAATGGATGCTGTCTTTTACGCAAGCGGAGA
Organism: Saprospiraceae bacterium; assembly: GCA_043718855.1. Lineage (GTDB taxonomy): Bacteria > Bacteroidota > Bacteroidia > Chitinophagales > Saprospiraceae > M3007. Next base: position 360 of record JAYSUY010000591.1, read on the forward strand.
GGCGGAGAGCGGGCTTCGGGCAAGGCCATTCCGACGATGTGTCTTGTGCTTGCGTTTGCCCAATGGCCAATAAGATCAAGGCCGAAAAAACTAAACCTCTATATGATTCCCACGTGTCCATTCGATACTTGTTACTGTTTGGATGACAAATGCACGGTATACACTCCCCTATTTTACTGGCTGATATCCCTGGAATATGGCGGCCCTGATTTTGCAAAATAAGGAGACAAAAGTAGCGAAATCCTGAACCCTGCAGCGTCAGTGTGGTACATCAAGATCGAGTTTGGGATGGGAACGTAGTATTTTATAAAAAGCGCCGTAACGCTGGAACGGCAGGAGCCAACGCCTGCAACATGAAACAACAGTACATCAGCGACCTCGAACGAAACAAGAAAACCCCCTCCGATACCATGCTGCGCCGCATCGCCGAAAACGGTCTGAACATGACCCTGGAGGACTTGAAAAACTTGGACTCGCTGGTGCAGCAGAACTCCGACCAGCAAGGCGGCAATGCCGCCAACGTCATCGTGCAGCATCCCGCCGATGGCGGTGCCGCTCAAATCGCCTTGGAACGCGCCTACACCGACATCGAATACTGGAAGAAAAAAGCAGAAGAAGGCGAAGGTTGGAAAGAACGGGCCATCATGGCCGAGGCAAGGGTGGCCGTGCTGTCTGGCACAAACTCTGCACAGGGAGGAATGGCATAGTGCTTCGCCCGGCAGGCAGCGCACAAATGGAATGGCCCGGCATTGCTTCCACCATCAAGCCCCAAACAAATCCTCCCGCAGCCCCGACACCACCCCCCTTTCCCGCGCGATGCGGAACATCTCCTGCACCGCTTGCCGCCCATCCTCGCCCAAGTCTACGGTGTACTGCGTCACATACAAGTCGATGTGCGCCCGCATCACTGCATCGTCCATCGCTTGGGCATGGGCGCGTACGAAGGGCATCACATCGTCGGGATGCGCGAAGGCGTACTCCACACTGCGGCGCAGCACACGGTTCATTTTCTCCTGCGTTGCCTTCGGCAAATCCCGGTTCACCACGATGCCGCCGAGCGGAATGGGCAGCCCCGTCGTGTTTTCCCAGTATCCCCCGAGGTCGAGCAGCCGCACTAATCCGCGCTGCTGATAGGTGAAGCGGTTCTCGTGGATGATGAGGCCCGCGTCGGCGCGGCCTTCGAGTACCGCGTCTTCGATGTCGGAGAAAAGCGTTTCCTGCCGTCGTTGAGCAGTGGGGTAGGCGAGGCTGAGCAGGAAATTGGCGGTGGTCATCAGGCCGGGGATGGCGATATGAGCAGCGCAGATGTCGGCTTCGCTCATGGGCTGGCGAGCCACGAGCAGCGGGCCGCAGCCTCGGCCCAGCGCACTGCCCGAGTGGAGCAGGGCGTAGCGGTGCGTGAGGTGGGCAAAAGCGTGGTAACTGAGTTTGGTCACGGCGATGTCGCCTACAAAGGCCCGGCGGTTGAGCGCCTCCACATCGGCCATGAACACCTCAAATTCGAGGTCCTCGGTGTCCACTTTGCCATGCAGCAGGGCATCGAAGATGAAGGTGTCGTTGGGGCAGGGCGAGAAGCCGAGGCTGAGTTTTGTCATGGAATTTTTTTTTGGCCGGCCAAGAGCCACTTTTTTTTCAAAAATTTTTTGCCTTCAAAGGAAACTCTACCTTTACGCCAGCATCTAAAGTCGCGCATCGAGCATATTGTTTTGAGGGCGGCTGTTTCGCGGATATTTGATCAGGCTTTCCTCCGCGCTTCATTTTATTCCCTTTCCCGCATCTTAATTTTATTGAAAAGTGGACTGCACACATTTGTGTGGGTATTGGTATGCTTTTTGTCAAAGTGTTAAAATTTCCCACTTTGGAATAGGCCAACCCCCATTTTTTGAATCTGATTTTTCAAAAATTAAAGAATTGTTACTCAGCAAAATACCCTAAAAAGTGAATATCAAACCAGATGCCTACCCGTATAAAGCCTGTGTCCTCCCAATCAACTCCTCACTCCGAACCTTCGCTCGCCGAAGTCTGCCAAAGGTGGGAAAAACTTCAAACTAAAATAATCACGTCGTGAAGCAAACACCTATCAGTCTCCGCGCTCTCCTTTTGCTCCTGCTCGCGCTCCCAATGGGGTTGCTCAATGCTCAGGACATCCACTTTTCTCAGTTCCTCAACTCCCCGCTCAACCTAAACCCTGGGCAAGCCGGAGTGTTCGGTGGCGACCTGCGTTTTGCAGCCAACTACCGCAATCAGTGGCGCTCTGTGCCAGTGCCTTACCTCACTTTTGCGGGCAGTTTGGAAAACAAAATTTACTTCTCCAAAGGTCGCTACGACAAATACCTGACGGGCAGTCTGCTCATTAATTATGACCGGCAGGGGTCGTTGCGGCTCACTTCTACCCAGATTGGCATCCCGATCAGCCTTACCCTGCCGCTCGGCCAAAATAAGGGGCGCTTCCTTACGCTCGGTGTCACACCGACGTTTGGTCAGCGGGCATTTAGCACCACCAGCCTAACTACCGACGAGCAGTGGTTCAACAGGATGTGGAACTCCGGCGCACCGATTGGCGAAAACCAATTGTTTCAAAATGCCAGCCTAAAATACTTCGACCTCAGCGCGGGCGCAAACCTTCGGCTGCAATCCACAAGCAAGCGCAATCGCCTCGATTTGGGTGCGGCTATGCACCACCTCAACCGCCCTGACCACGATTTTTGGGCATCCAGCCTCGGCTCTGACGCAGGCAACATCAAATTGTACAACAAATTTACACTGCACGGTGCCGCGCTGATACAGGTCACGGAAGGCATGGACCTCCTCGCCCAGGGGCTTTTCCAGCATCAAGGTGGTTATCGGGAACTCGTGTACGGCCTTGCTGGTCGTGTTCACCTCAATCGAAATCCCTACAACGAACTGGCGCTCCAAGTGGGCGTCGACTACCGTCAGCGCTACTCAGATGCGTTCATCCCCAGTGTGCAAGTGTTGTGGCGCACTTGGACGCTCGGCCTGAGTTACGACATGAATGCTTGGACCGACGCAAAACTTGTCACCGACCGTCGTGCTGGACCGGAGGTATCGGTCATCTATCGCCTCTACCGAGTGCGCCCGGTGGGCTTCAAATCTTGCCCGATGATGTAGTTTGGTGATTGGTTGAGTGGTGATTGGTAGATTGGTGATTAGTCGCCAGCCAACCACGAGGAGCCAATCACCACTCCACCAATCACCACTCCACCAATCACTAATCACCAGTCCACCAATCACCAATCACCAATCACCAATCAGCCGATTCGTTTTTTAAAAATGAAATACGCCAATATATTTTTTCTCCACATCATTTTTCTGTTTGGCTTTACCCAAAGCGTGTTGAGCCAAAACACCGTCGTCACAGACCGCGTCAACGAAGAAGCCGACCGTGCTCCTTTGCCTCGTATCAAGAAGGCTGCCGACAATGCGCTGCGCGACGGTGATTACTACTCCGCCATGCGGTATTATCGCCGCTTGTTGCACTTCGACAGCACAGATGCGGAGTTGTTGCAGACTTACGCTAAGGCGGCAATGAGTTTTTCAGCACTCGACAGTGCCGCTTGGGCATACGAGCGCTTGATTGCGCTCAATCAACTGGGTGCCGATGGCTTGCCGGTGCTTGGGTTGGCCCAGATCAAATATCGGCAGAGCAACTTTGGCGAAGCGCGGCTGATTTACGAGCGTTTCTTAATGGAGAAGCCCAGTGGTGTGGGGGAAGCCGCTTTCGCAGCAGCCAAACGTGGCCTTGATGATTGCACTTGGGCCGAAGAGGTGGCAGACAATACTGACCTCGAAACTCCTGTGGCCCCCATACCAGAGTTGAAT
>JAYSUY010000592.1:0-1553 GCA_043718855.1 Saprospiraceae bacterium
CATAGCCCTGCTCGACTCTGCCGCCGAAGCATCCCGAAAAACAGGCAACTGGCAGCAGTACGCAGAGCGAGTAGTCAGCCAGATGAGGGTTTTTTGGAAGAAAGAAACATACGAAGACTATGAGATGGCACTTCAAAAAAGTGAACGTGCCATAGCGGTGCTTCAACAAGCCGAGCAAGGCGACCAATCGTTTACTGCCAGAATATGGTCATGGCGCGGCTTCCTGTACCGAATGCAAGAGCGGTACGGAGAAGCACTGGAAGCCTACCAAACTTCCATCCGCGTCCTTGAAAAAAACGGCAGCAGCCAAGATATGGCTGTTGCCCTCAACTACGCAGCCACAATTTTCACTCGGCGAAACGACTATAAATCCGCCAATGCTTACTTGAAAAACGCTCTCCTCAGCGACACGGCCCGCTCGCTCACCAAAAGCATCTGTGTCAACCTCGCCGAAAATTACTATTGGGAAGATAGCCTACATCAGGGACTTTACTGGTACAAAACAGGTACCGCAGAGTCCAACGCCAGCCCATCGACCGAAGCCAACCTGAACGCGATTGGCGGAGTATTGATGCTCAAAAATAATCAACTCCCAGAAGCCCGCCGCCTCACCCTCGCTGCCCTTGCTTTCTTCCTCTCCGACCCCAAAGAAACCGACAACCGCCTCCGCTCCCTCACCACCCTCGCCGACATCGCCGCCCGCCAGCACCAGCCCCGACAGGCCGAAGCCTACTACCGCCAAGCCGAAGCCGAGGGCAAAAAATCCTACGACTTCAAGAGCCGCGAGATGGCAAAACTCTACGTCGAGTGGGGCCGCTTCTGGGAAAAACAGCAGCAGCCCGACAGTGCGCTCCTCTGCTACCAGCGTGCCCTCGTGCAAGCCTTCCCGAAGTTCAACAGCCTGAACGTCAGCGACAACCCGTCGCTGGAAGAGGCTTGGCTCGAATCGCAGGCAATGGAAGCGGCATTGGCGAAGGGGATGCTGCTGGCCTCACCCCCGGCCCCTCTCCAAAAGGAGAGGGGAGCCACGACATACGTCGTGACGTGCTGTTACATCTCCCCCCTCCCAGTGGGGGTGGGGTTGAGCGATGGGCAGGGGCCGACAAACTCAACGAAGTGGGCTGGTACGCCGACAACAGCCACGGCGAAACAAAACCCGTAGGCCTGAAAATGCCCAACGCGCTGGGCCTCTACGACATGAGCGGCAACGTGTGGGAATGGTGCGAAGACGATTGGCACGGCAACTACAAAAACGCCCCGAAGGACGGCTCGGCCTGGGTGGATACGCCTGAGCGGGGCGCGCTCCGCGTGTATCGCGGCGGCAGTTGGGGCGGCACCCCGCGGCACTGCCGCTCCGCGTTCCGCCTCCACTGGCGACCGGGCAACCGCGGCCGCAATATCGGCTTCCGCCTTGCCCTTGCTCCGCAGTCAGTTGGTTAGTTGTACCGCGCCTTCCTGTGAGCAAAAGCGACGCATACGGGCAGGGCAAGCAAAGGGTAGGAGGGACGACTACCCTGCGCAGCCCTGCTCGTATGCGGAGCAATGTCGTGAGG
>JAYSUY010000593.1:0-1553 GCA_043718855.1 Saprospiraceae bacterium
TCGAGGGGCTACGACCGCCAGTACGCCAACGGTGCGCTCATCGGCGACCTTGACCCGGTGCTGGTACACAGCGTAGCGAGTGCCTACCTCAAAGGCATCTCCAACGAGAAGTTTTTGCAGCAAACCGGCCTCGCCGTGTACGCCCTCGGCGGCTTCCAACTCCGCAACGCCGCGCTGCTGCTTTTTGCCACCGACATCTCTCGCTGGCACCCCCGCAGCCAAGTGCGGGTACTCCAAGTGGACGGCACCGCGCTCTTCTCCGGCGAGCGGTACAATGTGGTGAGCGACGAGACAGTGGAGGGCAACGTGTTCGACCTGCCGCTCCGCGCTTGGGAAGCCCTGCGCCCTTTGGTGGCTGTGAAAACGGACTTCTCGACCGAGCACGCCACTTTCGAGCAGCGGTTTCTTTACCCCGAAGAAGCCCTCCGCGAAGCCATCCTGAATGCCATAGCCCACCGCGACTACAGCAACCACAACGGCGTAGAAATTTACCTCTTCGATGACCGCCTCGAAATCAAAAGCCCCGGAGCCTTGCTCTCCAACTTGACTATTGACGACCTGCTGGCCCGCGACAACCGCCACGAATCGCGCAACGCCCGCATCACCTACATCCTGAAAACCGCCAAATTCATGCGCGAGATCGGCGAAGGCATGAAGCGCATTTTTGCCGCCGCGCACGAGAAGGGACAAAGGCCGCCCACCCTTTATTCCAACACCACATGGTTTACCATCACCCTCTACAAAAAATAATGGCAAAATCCTTTACCCTCCTCCTCGCAGCCTTCTCCCTCTTCCCCGCTTTCCTGTCGGCCCAGCCCGTCATCTACAAAGACGCGCAAACCCTCATCACTGGCACTTGGGCAGGAGCGGGCAGCGGCGGCACCTATACCTTCGCCGAAGTCACGGGCGAAACCCCGCACGAGGGCACGAAGCACTACAAATTCACCTACACCTACACCGCTTGGTGGGCGGGCTTAGGCCTCAACATGGACAACTGGGGCAACAACGCCGCCCGCAATTTTTCCGGCTATACGCACCTCCGCATCGCGTATCGCGGCTTGGCCGGCAGCCAGACGTTCCGCATCCAACTCCGTAACGGCAGTACCTACGGCAACTTGGTTGAAATCGGCCCGACGGTGAGCGGCTACACCGTAGTGGACATCCCGATGATCGCACTGACCACCGGCACCAACCTGAATGCCAACGCAGTACGCGAAATTGACCTGAGCGTAGGCGGCGTACAGGTCGGCAGCGGCACAGTTTATTTCGATGCGCTCGAATTGGTCAACAGCGGCAGCGGCAACAGTGCCAGCCCCCAAACTTGGGCGCGAGCCGACGCGCTCACCATCGGCGTGAACACCTCCAACTGGCTCGAAGCCTACTGGCTCATCCCGTTCGGCACCTACCCGGAGGTGAACAAATACACCCGCACTAAAATCCGCGACCTGCACACGGCAGGGTTTCAGGTGTTTCGCCTACCCATCACAGTTGAACGAATCACCCCGACCACGCCTCCCTACACAATTGATTTTGGTCAAACGGCTTTCCACCTC
>JAYSUY010000594.1:0-4196 GCA_043718855.1 Saprospiraceae bacterium
TCCGCAGGCCTAAAAAAGTGGCCCGGTCAATGCTGATGTCGCCGCCAGCGTTATTATTGAACGTACCCTGATTCACAACGCCAAGCTGGCCGACGCTCGCCACAGCCCCAATGGTGATTTTTGCCGAATTGGTAAAGGTAGCAGAGGTGTTGAACACACCTATCACGGTCGAACGATTAATGCGGATGTCGCCACCAGCATTGTTGTTGAAGGCACTCTGGGTGTAAATGCCGTACTGGCCGACGCTCGTAGTAGCCCCGATGGTAATTTTTGCGGCATTGGTGAATGTACCAGAGAAGTTAAACAAGCCGCCTATACTTGACCGACCAATGCTGATTTCGCCGCCAGTATTGTTGTTGAACGTGCCCTGAGAATAAATGCCATACACGCCAACATTTGAAGTTGACCCGATAGTGATCGTGCCATTGTTTTCCACAGTGCCCTGATTGTGAAGGCCTATCGTAACAGCACCATTGATGGTCAGGCTGCCCGTGGCATTCACGGTGAGCAACCCACTTGCACTCACCGTGACGGATTTGGCGACCGCCGCCATGCCACCCATGATAACCGGGTCGTTGGTCACGTCAGGGATGGTGACATTATCCGTAGCAACCGGCACCACTCCGGCGAGCCAGTTGGAAGCCGTGTTCCAATCAGTGCTGGTGGCACCCGTCCAAGTTTGGGCGGAAAGCACCTGCACAGCCAAAAAGAAAAGCAGGGTCAGCAGAACGGGGAAGCGTTGTTCTGGCCGGGCGCTACCGACCTGTTGGAAAGGGGAGGCGTTTTGCCTCGGGCAAAGCGTGTGGAAATTGATCATTGTCAGATGTTGTAGGCGGGTGAAAAATGTTGCAATCAGTATGCACAGGGGCTTCGTTGAGGGCTAAGCCGTTCAGGCTCAGTAGGCTGTTTGCTTGAGTATGTGCGCTTCGACAGGTTTGGCCCAAAATGCCATATAGGCTTCCCAGTGTGCTTTGCCTTTTTCCTCGCCATAAGCCGTGTTCAACAAGGTCGGGATGTCGTAATCCGCTTTGGGCACTACGGGGTCCATGATCCACACATACGTCCAAGACTTGTCTTCATTTTGAGCGGCAGGCTCCAACCAGCGCGTGGACTGGAGTTGCTCTTTGTGCATCGGATTTTGAGATTTTTGCAGAGCGAGATAGAAAATCTCTTTCACCCACTGCTCAAATGCAGGTTTCTGGTTGCCTTTCACATGGGTGACAATGACCCAAACCTCTTCGCCATTCTTGGCGCGCATTTGTTCTTTGGTGGGTGCAAGGATGAGGTTTGGATTCTTTGTCTCCCGCCCGCAGGCAAAGAAAAAAGCGGTGATGATGAGTACACAAATTGATGATGATTCCATGTCGAGTTGAGTTTAAGCGATTGATTTTCATTGCGTCTCAGTCAATAGCAGGGCCATCTGCAACCCTGATGTGTACACCTACCGCACCACCACCTTCTCCACCGAATAGCCCTGGTCAGATTGAACTTCCAACCAGTAAATGCCGGGTTTCAAATCTGCGGTGTTCAAGTGTTGGGCGTTTAAAAACGTTGCGACCTGTCGGCCCGCAGCATCCCAGAGGCGCATAGACCGGGCTTCGTTTCCTTCACCAAAATCTGATGCGACCAAGCAATCGGTGCCCGCAACGACCGGGTTGGGATACACCAACACCTGTCCCGGCTGGCCTTTTCGGGCGACATGGACCATCGGCGAGCGCGTTTCGTGGCCATCGAAATCTACTTGCAGCAGGCGATAGTAGTTGAGGCCGAACAGGGGCTGTTCGTCGATAAAAGAATAGAAAACTTCTTCGTGGCTGTTGCCCTTACCGTCCATAAAGTCGAGCGTTTTCCAGTGCACGCCATCGGGGCTTCGCTCTATGGAAAACCCTTTGTTGTTGGTTTCTGTAGCCGTTGTCCAGTCGAGATGCGTAGCAGCGCCTTCGATATGGGCTTTGAATTGGGTCAACTCAACAGGTGCTGCGGTAGTGACCGACAGGGTGACATTGTTGGTATTGTACTGAACGGCCCAAGCCAAGCCAGCAGGCAGGGAGGGCAGGTTGGTGGTCATAAAAGTGCCCACCCGCGAAGTGCCTGTGATGATGACAAATGCATCGCCAACAACGGGTGTGTAGCCCAGCGTTACGGTCAGGGTGGTTTGTGTGTTCGAAAGGAATACGGTGCCTCCGCTGGCGTATTTGTCAAACTGACCCGCTCCAGTGCCGTTGATTTCGCACTGATAGGTTGCATCGAACAGGCTGCTGGCGCTGGTAGCGGTCAGCGTGCCTGGGCTGGAGCCTGGCGCAAGCACGGAGCCGACTCCAAAATCAGGGGCTTTTACGACGGTGCCGTTCCCTTTGAGCGTTCCCAGCATAGTGACTAATGCCGTGTTGGTGTTCAGTGTGCCGTTGACGACCAGTGTCGCGCCAGCCCTAATGATCAAGGAGGCCGCTCCGCCCGTATGGATCTGTGTGCCGTTCACAACCAGCGTCGCGCCGGTCTTCACCCTCACATAACCTGGGGCGATCACCTCGAGGGTGCGCCCCGATTCGACCGTCAGGGTGATGCCGCTCTCCAAATTCAACTCAGCCCCTAATTTCACCGTCGAGCTGGTGTTCCAGTTGAACGTGCCGCCAGGCCATACCGCAGGGGTTTTGTTGAGTACTAAGATGCCCCCGGAATTCAGGTTCAAGGTGCCCGAATTGGTGAATGTGCAGAAGGCGGTCAGCGTCGAGCCATTGTTCAAATTGAGGGTGCCGCCAGCCTGATTGATGATCGAACCCGCCGAATTCGTACCATTCAGCGTCGCGTTGTTGTCCAGCGTACTGCCCGACTTGTTTTGCCAGGCACCGACATGGGTGATGGTTCCATTGTTGGTGAACAGCCCGCCATTTTCGTTGGCCACGCCACTGAAGGCTACGGTAGTGACCGTTGCGCCGCTGTTGTTCGTGAAGGTGCCGGAATTGCTCAGCGTCCCCGATACTGAGGTCGTGCTGAATGTGGCACCGCTAAAATTGGTGGTCGTCTTGCCACTCTGATTGACAAACCATTCCTCCTTGCAGTCAATCGTCCCATGATTGTTCGTCACGCCTCCATTCGTAAAGGTGAGCGGTTCAGAAGAGTGAAAAATCGTCAAGATTTTGCCCGCATTAACGGTCATTGTCCCATTGATCGTCGTGTACCAACTCCGGGTGCAGTTCGCATTGATCACAATGGAATCGCCCACCGGCAGCGGGTCGGGCGGCACCGCGCCTCCGGTCCAGTTGGTGCCGACGTTCCAGTTGCCAGCGGTGGAAAAGGTGTAGGTGGTTTGGCCGAAAGCAGAAGAGACCAAACAACTGAAAATGAGTACGGTAAGTGCGAAGGCGTAGCGTTGTTTCATTGTTGAAAAAGTTTTACAGAAACGTACTGTTGGAGTAGGCGACATGGCGCAGCCAAGCAGCAGGAGGGCATACAGCCCTCCTGCCGGGCGCTTCATTTGGTTTTTGCCAGTACTTGGATGTATGAAATTTAGGACAAAAGTATCGGAGCAGTTTTCCGCCCGCAATCCCATGAAAGGGGGACAAGAGTTTTAGGGAGTTATGAGGTGGGAGTTATGAGTTATGAGGTCGCGCGGCATAACTCATAACTCCCTAAAACTCATCCCTTCTTCAAAAACGCCTTCGCTATCGCCTCGCTCACCGAGTGCACCTGCAATTTTTCGTAAATCCGCTTGACGTAGGTGCGCACTGTCTCGAGGCCGATATTCATCTCGGCGGCCACCATTTTGTAACTGAACCCGCGCGACAGCGTACGTAGCACCTCCATCTCGCGGGCGGTGAGTTTGTCCAAGTCAGCGTCGCGCTCGGCTGGTTTTCCGGGAAAAAGTTGCAGCACTTTTCGGGCGATGGTGGGCGACATGGGCGCGCCGCCCTCGGTCACTTCACGCAAGGCTTCGAGGATGCGGGCGGGCGGTGTTTTTTTGAGCAGATAGCCGCTCGCCCCGGCGCACACGGCCTGGAACACCCGGTCGTCGTCGTCGAACACTGTGAGCATCAGCGCCTCTACCTTCGGGTGCGCTTTTTTCAGCCGCGCCACGCCCTCGATGCCGCTCATGCCGGGCATATCAATGTCCATCAGCACCACGTCGGGGCGCAGGGCGGCCACCTGCGCCACCACGCCTGTGCAGTTGTCGAACGCCCCGGTGAGTTCATAGCCCT
>JAYSUY010000595.1:0-12296 GCA_043718855.1 Saprospiraceae bacterium
AGGTTCACTCATTGACCGGTTTTGGCCCATCGGGCCAGCATTAATTTCGTGCTGTACTTACGGCAGGAGCGAGGGCATAGGAGTGAGAAGCGAGGGTAGGGGAGTTAAGGTGTGCAATGTCGAAATGACCAATGACACAATGATGGCCATGACGAAAAAAGTACTCATCACAGACGACTGCCATCCGCTCCTGATAGAAGGACTGATAGCCCGGGGATATGAGTGTGATTTTTTGCCCGACATCACGCCAGAAGCGGCACGGAGGGCAATACCGGAATACGAGGGCTTAATCATCAACAGCAAAATCCTTGTCAACCGGGAGTTTCTCGATGCCGCCACGCGGCTCAAGTTTGTCGGGAGGCTCGGATCTGGGATGGAAATTGTGGACAAGCCCTACGCCGCCGAACGAGGTGTGTTGGTGGTGAGCAGCCCAGAAGGCAACCGAAACGCGGTGGCCGAACAGGCTCTGGGGATGTTGCTGATGCTGGCCAATAATTTGCTACGGGCCGACCGCGAAGTGCGCCAAAACGTGTGGCGCCGCGAAGCCAATAGAGGCTTCGAGTTGATGGGGCGAACGATCGGGATTGTAGGTGTAGGACACACGGGAAGCCAGTTTGCCCGAAAATTAGCGGGCATGGAGATGCGGGTGCTGGCCTACGACAAGTACAAATCCGCCGGATACGCCGCCGGAATGACTTGGGCGCAGGAAACGACGCTCGAAACGATACAGCAAGAAGCCGACATCATCAGTCTACATTTGCCCCTCACTGCTGAGACGAAACATTTTGTGGGCGAGGATTTTATCAAAAAATGCAAGCCCGGTTTTGTGCTGATGAATACGTCGCGGGGGCAGTGTGTGAAAATGGAGGACTTGGTGGCATCATTGGAAAAGGGGCAGATAAGCGGGGCCTGCTTGGATGTGTTCGAGAATGAAAAGCCGCCCACCCGTACCGCCGAAGAGCAAGCATGGTACGACCGCCTTCACCAGATGGAAAACGTAGTACTCGCCCCCCACATCGCGGGCTGGACGCACGAATCGAAACGCAGGATGGCCGAAGTACTGCTGGAAAAGATACTGGTTGATTAGTGATTGGTTTATTGGTGATTAGTGAATAGGAGTCATTCGACAACCAATCACCAATTCACCAATCACCAATCACCAATCACCAATCACCAATCACCAATCCACCAATCACTAATAACTGACCAACACAAATACATCATTTTCAACCTTCATTCTATGGTACGTTCTTTACTTTTAACCTTTGCCATGCTCCTCAGTGCCGGAGTGGTGCTTGCCCAGACGGTCTTGTCTGGCAAAGTCACCGACGAGGCCACGAAGGAAGACCTGATCGGAGCGTCGGTAAAAATCACCAAAGGCGGTGAGGTCGTCAAAGGAGCCATCACGGACTTCAATGGCGAATACCGCATCCCGCTCGACCCCGGCAAGTACGACGTGGAAGTGAGTTACACCGGCTACACCGCCTCTCGTGTTAGCGGCGTACAGGTACTCTCCAACACGATCAACTACCAAAACTTCTCGATGGCCTCTGGCTCTATCTTGGGAGAGGTCGTGATCAAGGAGTTTAAAGTCCCACTCATCAGGCAGGACGAAACCTCCACCGGGCAAGCGCTTACCTCCGACCAGATCAAAAATCTGCCCACCCGGAGCGTACAGCAGATTGTGGCCACCACTGCGGGCACCACCTCCATTGATGGTGGCGATGTGAGCATCAAAGGCTCGCGCTCCAACGCCACCAACTACTACATCGACGGCATCCGCGTGCAAGGCTCGCCCCCGCCCGTGCAGGATTTGGAGCAGTTGCAGGTCATCACTGGCGGCCTCGGCGCAGAGTACGGCGACGTGACGGGCGGTGTGATCTCGCTCACCACCAAAGGCCCCGCCAGCCAGTATCACGGCGCACTGGAGGTGGAAAACTCCTATGGTCTCGACGCGTTCGGCTGGCTGTTGGCCACTGGCAACGTGAGCGGCCCGATTGTAAAGAAAAAATTGGCCAACGGCGCTTCGCGCACTGTTGTAGGCTTCCGTCTCTCCGGCCAGTTGCTCAACCAAAAAGACGACGACCCGCCGGCTACCCCAGTGTTTCGGGCCAAAGATGACGTGCTGGCTCGTATCGCTGAAGACCCGATCATTCTGGAAAACGGTGCGCCCATCAATGCTGGCGAGCAACTCACTTGGAAAGACATAGAGTCGCTGAAATACCGCCCATTCGAGAAGCGCCGCGACATTGACGTGACGGGCAAATTGGACTTCCGCCTCTCGGAATCCATTGACCTGAGCGTGACAGGTACTTTCAAAGACGTTCAGAACCAAGAAGGCCCCGATCCAGAGAGTACTGGCCGCGAAACGGCTCGCTTGCTCAATGCACAAAACAACCCGACCGAATACGACCGCCGCTACCGGGGTATCGCTCGCTTCCGCCACCGTTTGGGTGATAGTGGCGACGGCAAGTCTGCTTCTGCCAGCGGGGTGAGCATCTCTAACGCCAGCTATCAGTTGCAGTTCGGGTTTGAGCGTGGCTTAGAGCGCCGCGAAGACGCGCGCCACCAAGACCGCATCTTCGATTATGGCTATGTGGGCCGCTACAGCTACGAGTATGTACCCAGTGTACCGCAACTGCAAGATGGCAGCTACCAGCATGTGGACTATTCTGAGAATTTTCTCACTTTCCAGCCAGGCTATGCTTCTGAAAATGGAGGCTCGGCCTATACGCCAAATGTAGGCTTGGCGAAGTACAACAAATTGGGTACCGAGGGAGTCGAGGCTACTTATCAAGTGCGCAATGGCTTTTTCCCTCAGCAATACAACGACCTCTGGGGCAACTTCCACAACAACATCAACCGCCCTTACGATACATACTCAAAAAAACAGGATGACATCGTGACCATCATGGCCTCCAGCAGTTTTGACCTGAAACTGGGCCGCACGGGTACGCACAACATTCAGTTTGGCCTGATGAACGAGCAGCGCACCAGCCGCTCGCACCGCGTTTCGCCTTTTGCCCTCTGGAACCTGATGGGCCAGACCGCCAACATCCACTTCAACGGTATCGACATTTCGAATCACATTCGAGACACCTTAATCAATGGGCTGCTCATCCCCATTTACGGAGTCCTCCTGAAGGATCAGGCAAACAGCACGTTTTACAAAGAAGTCCGCAAAGAACTGAACAACAGGCCGTTGGATCAGTATGTTAACGTGCATGCACTGTCGCCTGATTTTTTCCGCCTCGATATGTTTTCCTCGCGCGAACTGACGGAGCAGAACTTGGTGGGCTACTACGGCTACGACTACCTCGGCAACGACTTGCCTACCAGCACCTCGTTCAATGAGTTTTTCACAGCCAAAGATGCCGACGGGGTGCGTACATTCCCCGTCGCGCCGCTGCAACCGCTCTATCAGGCGGCGTACATCAAGGACAAGTTCACGTTCAACAACATGATCTTCAGCCTCGGCTTCCGGGTGGAGCGCCTCGACCTGAACACCAGCGTGATGCGCGACCCCTACTCGCTCTACGGCATCAAGACCGCTAAAGATTACTACGCTTCCACTCCAGGCGTTCGCCCTGGTACCATCGGCGATGACTTCAAGGTGTACGTGGAAAGTGAACAGAACAATACAAAATTGCAAGGCTTCCGCGATGGCGACACATGGTACTTTGCCGATGGCCGTCAAGCAAACGATGGTGTCAGCGTATTGGGTAGCAAGCCCGTTGCGCCATTGTATGTCGACACCGTGTCAGGCGACGACATTTTCGACCCGCGTTTCAACCCGGCCTTCTCGTTTGAGGACTACACACCGCAGATCAACTGGCTGCCGCGCTTGGCCTTCTCGTTCCCAATTTCTGAGGATGCTAACTTTTTTGCCCACTATGACGTACTCGTGCAGCGCCCGCCTGATGGCTGGCAGGTGACCCCGCTCAACTACCTCTATTTCAACATTGGCGACCGTACTCCGGTGAACAACGCCAGCCTCAAGCCAGAGCGTGTGGTGGATTACGAGGTGGGCTTCCAGCAAAAATTGAATCAAAACTCTGCACTTAAATTCTCGGCTTACTACCGCGAAATGCGCGATATGATCCAGCGCCGCACGGTTGCTTTTGTACCTGATGTGGTGAGCTATGAGACTTTTGGCAACCAAGACTTTGGTACGGTAAAAGGTTTCACGATGCAGTACGACTTGCGTCGCATCCAAAATGCTGAACTGCGCTTGGCGTATACCTTGCAGTTTGCCGATGGCACTGGCTCTGACCAAAACTCTCAGCGCGGCTTGACCAAGCGTGGCAACATTCGTACGCTGTACCCGCTCAACTTCGATGAGCGCCACAACATCAGCGGCATTTTGGACTACCGCTTTGGATCGGGCAAGCAGTACAATGGCCCTACCCTCGCAGGCAAGGACATTCTGTCAAACTTTGGTGCCAACTTGCAGTTGATTGGTGCATCGGGCCGGCCTTACAGCGCAGAGTTGCGCCCCACTCGCTTTGGCGGCGAAGGCAACATCGGTGCCATCAATGGCAACCGTAAGCCTTGGCGTATGCAGTTGGATCTCCGCGTCGACAAATCCTTCAACTTGTCGGCTGCTGGCAAACGCCCGCTCAACATGAATGTGTACTTCCGTGTTTCCAACCTGCTCAACCGCAAAAACGTGGTGGATGTATATTCTGTGACGGGTTCTCCGACCGATTCAGGTTGGCTCGCTACGGGTGAGGCTCGTTCCATTATCAACGATTTTGGTACATCGGGGCGCAACACCGAATCTTACATAGCGTCCTACACATGGGCATTGCTCGATCCGAACAGATATACTCTCCCGCGCCGGATGTACATCGGCGCATCGTTTGAATTTTAAATTTCAGGGAGAAGGTGGAGGGTGGAAGGTAGAGGGCGTGCAAAACCCTCCACCCTCCACCCTCCACCTTCCACCATCTTCACCATTTCAACATTTAAAAATAGCAACCATGCGTACACAGAAACTTTGGATGCTTGCCTTGATGATGCTCACTGTTTCGGTCGTGCAGGCGCACGTACCCAAACATGGCAGCAATGCGGGCAACAATAAAAATCCCAATACAAAGCCAAGGGCAGAGGTATGCGCCAACTCTACATCTCAGATCGACCAAGACATCAACAACGTGCGGGCCCGCTTGCTGGCTGGCGGCGACTGCTGGTGGGATTTGAAAGATGGGCGCTACATCGTGCCGAAAGTGGACCCTGCTACGGGCGCACCTGAGGTGTCGGCACTGTTTGCCGGCTCCGTATGGCTCGGCGGCGTTGACCCAGGTGGCAACCTCAAATTGGCTTGCCAAACTTACCGCAACGACGGTAGAAATGACTTCTGGCCTGGCCCGCTCAACGAGCAAGGCACCACAGAACGGCAGGTTTGTAACAACTGGGACTTCCACTTTGAGGTCACTGGCGAAGAAATTCGCGAACACTTGCGCAACCTCTCTGAAGGCAACCTTGATCGCAACGCCATACCGCGCGGTCTGCGCGGCTGGCCTGCTCAGGGCAACCAGCACTTTTCTGATGTATGGGGCTTCGATTTGCCATTTACCTCTCAGGGTTTGGCAGGCTTTTTCGATAAGGACATGGACGGTCTTTACGAACCCCTGAAAGGCGACTACCCCTCTATCGAGATTCGAGGCTGTACCGATGAGAACTACCCAGACGAGATGATCTTCTGGATTTACAACGATGAGGGTGGTGGCCAGCCACACGCCGAAACGGGCGGTGATGCCATTCAAATGGAAGTACAGGTGCAGTCGTTTGGTTACACCACCAACGATGAACTGAACGACATGACTTTCCAGCGCTACAAGCTCATCAACCGGGCCACGGAGCGCATCGACTCTATGTTCTTTGCCATGTGGACGGACCCAGACTTGGGTTGCGCTTTTGATGACTACATCGGTTGTGATACACTGCGCGACCTGATGGTGGTGTACAACCAAGACAATCAGGACGGACAGCCGGGCTGCAACTGTGATGGTGGTGCGCCTACTTACTGCAACGATATTCCGCTGCTGGGCGTGGACTACTTCCGTGGGCCACTTGACGAAAATGCTGATGAAATTGGGATGTCGTCATTTGTGTATTACAACAATAGTACCCCTGCTAACCAAGCTGACCCCTCATCGGATTTACAATATTACAATTACCTGACAGGTTACTGGGGTGACGGCTCTCCCTTTACTGTCGGAGGCAGTGGATATGGCGGCACCATACCCACCAAGTATGTTTTTCCAGAGGAGCCGAATAATGCAGCGGGCTGGTCGATGTGTACAGCAACGTTGCCGCAAGGCGACCGCCGCACACTTCAAGCATCCGGCCCCTTCACCCTGTTGCCGGGTGCAGTAAACGAGTTGATCATCGGAGTGCCTTTCGTGGCTGATGTAGACTATCCATGCCCCAGCTTTCAGGATATTTTCCGGGCTGACGACGTGGCGCAGGGCTTGTTCAACAGTTGTTTCAAAATTTTGAACGGCCCTACGGCTCCTGATGTGGACTGGGTGGAGATGAATCGCGAAGTGGTGGCGATATTCACCAACGACAAACTGTCCAACAACTACAAGGAGGGGTACAGCAACGAAGAAATTGACCCGCTGGCTCCTTTGACTGTTCCGTTTGATAAAAAACTGTACAAATTTGAAGGCTACCGGTTGTATCAGTTGATTAGCCCAGACGTGTCGGGTGCTGACTATGACGACCCGACCAAAGCACGTATCGTGTACGAGGTGGACATCAAGAACAACATCTCGAAGATATTCAACTGGCGCAGTGTACCTGACCCGAACAAAGACGGTGAGTTGGTCTTTTTCCCTGAACAGATGGTAGAAGGCCCAGATGATGGGATTCGCCACACGTTCAGCATCAAGGAAGACAAGTTTGCCCAAGGCAACGACAAAGCGCTGGTCAATCACAAGAAGTACTACTTCTCGGCCATCGCTTACGCGTACAACAACTACCAGACCTTCGATCCGCTGGTGCGCCCAATTCAAGGACAGCGCCGCAGCTATCTGCCGGGTCGTCTGAACATTGAGACATACACCGTGATCCCCCGCCCAACAGTGGACCAGGCCTTGCAGTCGTCTTACGGCGAAGGCCCGATCATCACCCGTTTGGAAGGAGCAGGTACAGGTACCAACTTTGTTGATCTGGATGATGCTACTCGCGAGCGCATTTTGAATCTGGGTACCGACAGTTCGCTGACATACCGCCCCGGTCGTGCCCCGATCGCCGTCACTATCTTCAACCCATTTGAAGTAGTGGACGGCACCTATGAAGTCAGCATTGTGGACAACACGCCGACAGATACCAAATTGGATGGTTCAGCACGTTGGGAACTGCGTCGCTTGCCGAGCGGCCCGGTCATCGCTTCGGAACGTTCGTTGGATACGCTCAACGAGCAGATTGTAGCAGAGTACGGCTTCTCGGTGTCCATCGGACAGACGCTGGAGCCAGCAGACACGGTGCGTGTGTTGCGAGATGGCGACTCGAACGGTGCTATTGGCACAGAGATCGAGTACAAAGACCCCAACTTGTTGTGGCTGGCTTGGTGGCCTGACCAAAAAGGCGGTGGCTTTTTCGATTATGTCAAAACGGGCAAAGGCGAGTACGATTACGACGCAGATGGTGATGGCAAACCCATTGATGGCAACGAGCGGCTGAGTACTGTGGGCAACGGCCTATTTACGCCATATCCACTTTGCGACTGGAACGAGCGCGACCCGCTCATCCCGCTGGCACCACCTACCACCCCGTACTTCACACCGGCTTGGACACACACTTCTGAGGCGCTGCTGAAGAGCGTACACGGTACGGAAAAAGAACGTCGCGGCCGTTTGGCTTTGTTGCCCAACGTAGATATCGTGATGACCAGCGACAAAAGCAAATGGAGCCGCTGCGTTGTGATCGAAACAGCCAGTATGTTCTACACCAACGCGACAGATTATCTGCTTGATCCAGACTTGGTGACCGAAAGCCCTGCGAACAGAAAGCGCTTGGCGTTTGATGTGCGCTACTCACTTTCAGTGGGCAAAGACGACGCAAACAAAGATGGCCGACCCGATCCTGACGGAGCGGTGAACCCTAGCGGCACCGGCATTCCGGCATCGCAGGTGGGTGCCCCAGTGTACGGCATGGGCTGGTTCCCTGGGTATGCTGTTGATGTAGAGACCGGCCGCCGACTGAACATTTTCTTTGGCGAGAACTCGGTGTACGACTCGAAACTCGACACCAACTTCACGGGCCGCGACATGTTGTTCAATCCTACGACACAGGTGGTTCGTCCCGGTTCATTTGGGGAGAACTACAACTGGATATTGGGTGGTCAGCACTACGTTTACGTCACCAATACGGCTTATGATGAGTGCGAAGCCATTCGCCGTCGCTTTACACCAGAGTTTGCCACCAACCAGGCGGGCGATGGGCCAAGTACGTTCAAAAACACCCGCATCCGCGACCTTGCTTGGGCTGGTCTCATCCAGTTGCCGTTCCAGACTGTTGACCCAGCTGCCAAAGTGTTCAAGATGCCAGCATTGGGCAACGGCCCTACTGGCCTGATCCCGAACGATGTGCGCATCAAACTCCGCGTGGACAACATCTACCAACCCTGGTATGGCGACGATGGCAAAAAAACGGCCTATCCGAAATACCAGTTCAAGTTGGAAAACAAGGAGTCGATACGCTTGACCGATGTGCAGATCAATAATGCGCTGGATTCGGTAAAAGTGGTGCCCAACCCTTACTACGGTTACTCGCAGTATGAGGTCAACCAGTTCTCTAACGTGGTGAAAATCACGAACTTGCCCGGCAAGTGCAAAGTCACGATCTACTCAATGGATGGCAAGTTCATCCGCCAGTACAACCGTGACGAGGCATACTCGCCGTACAATCAGATATCGCCCGCTTTGGAGTGGGACCTGAAGAACTCGAAGGGCATCCCGGTGGCCAGTGGTGTTTACCTGATCCAGTTGCAAGCGCCTGGTATGGGCGAGCGCACCATCAAGTGGTTTGGTATCGCACGACAGTTTGATCCATCAGGGCTTTAACAGGGTAGAAGTTAGTTAGGTGGAAGGTAGAGGGTTTGCCCTCTGCCTTCCACCCTCTGCCTTCCACCTAAACTTCTCAACATCTATTCGTATGAATCAAAAATATACCTTACTGATGCTCCTGTGCGCTGTATTGTCGACAGGAGCCGCTTGGGCCGGCAATCCTGACCGTCAGGGAGAAGCAGGCGCAGGGCAATTGCTCATCAATCCTTGGGCACGGAGCGCAGGTTTGCACTCCACGAACACTGCTTCCATATCTGGCACCGATGCTATGTTCTTGAACGTGGCTGGTTTGGCCCGTATCCAGAAAACCCAGATTCAGTTGGGCCACACCATTTACCTGCAAGGTGCTGATATGAGCATCAATGCGCTTGCTTTTGGTCAGCGCGTAGGTAAATATGGCGCTTTCGGAGTCAGCTTGGCCTCCTTCAATCTCGGCGATTTCCAGTATACCACCGAAGACTCCCCAGAGGGTGCAGGTGGCACATTCAGCCCTTCGCTGTTCAACATGGGCCTGTCGTACTCGCACAAATTTGCCAACAAAGTTTCGGTGGGCGTAACCGCCAAGTTTGTCAGCGAAGGGCTGGCCAACGTAGGTGCACGTGCAATGGCGATGGATGCTGGGGTGCAGTATGTAACGGGGGAGCAAGACAACTTCAAGTTTGGCATTTCGCTGCGCAATGTAGGCTCTAAGATGCGCTTCACAGGTGAAGGCTTGTCCAAGGCCCGGCCCAATCCGAACAGCACCGCTGTGCCGTATCCCGTCACTTACTACGAGCGTTCGGCAGCTTACGAGTTGCCTTCGCAGCTCAACATCGGGATGTCGTATGCATGGAAATTTGGCTCGGTGAGCAGCTTGGCTGCCCTAGCCAACTTCACCTCCAACTCCTTCTCCCGCGACCAAGTGGGTGCTGGTGTGGAGTTTACGCTCAACCAAAACTTTGCCCTCCGTGCTGGGTACAAGACCGAGTTTGATACCAACGAGATTGAGGCTACGCTCGACAATGGCCTCAGTGCAGGCCTTTCGGCTTCTTTGCCAGTGAAGCGCAACTCTGATACCCGCATCTCGCTGGACTATGCCTACCGCAGCACCAAAGTATTCAACGGTATCCACAACGTGGGTATCCGCATCGACCTCTAAGGTGAAATAAAATTTGCACGGTATTGCAGATTGTGCATACAGCAGTACCTTTGCATCAGAATTATTACACAGAAACGTTCTTGCCGCCCGGCAGGGACGTTTCTGTTTTTTTCTGCCCCTACTAACGGCCGTTGGCTGTTGACCATTGACCATTGACCATTGACCATTGGCTAAAAGCCAATAGCCAACGGCCCATTTTTCATCTACAATAGAATTTTGCTATGGCAAACTACACGTACCTGACGCAGGGTGGATACGACAAACTCCGCAGCGATTTGGACGGACTCAAAGGCAATGGTCGGCAGGAAGCCGCCTATGCCATCGCTGAAGCCCGCTCCCAGGGTGACCTTTCGGAAAACGCCGAATATGATGCGGCAAAAGATGCGCAAGGACTTTTGGAACTTAAGATCAGCGAGTTGGAAACGGTGCTTTCCAATGCCCGCATTATTGACGAAAGCCAGTTGGATGACTCCAAAGTGGCGATCCTCTCCAATGTGACCATTAAAAACCTAAAAACTGGCAAGGAGGTGACCTACAAACTCGTCTCCGAAACCGAGGCGGATGCCAAACTGTACAAAATCTCCGTCACCTCGCCCATCGGACACGGCCTGCTCGGCAAAGTACTCGGCGACATCGCCAAAATTACCACCCCCGCTGGGGCGTTAGAGTTTGAAGTCATCAACATCACCGTAGGGTAATTGAGTTTGAAGTTTGAAGTTCGGAGTTTGAAGTTGGCTTCGGGCTTGGAACTTCAAACTTCAAACTCCGAACTTCAAACTTGGCACTTATGACCATTTTCTCCCGCATCATCAACGGCGAAATCCCTTGCCACAAAATAGCCGAAACCGCTGATTACCTGGCTTTTCTGGATGTGCGCCCGCAGGCTCTGGGGCACACGCTCTGCATCCCGAAGCAGGAGGTGGATTACATCTTCGATATCGCGGACGAGCAGTTGGCTGGGCTAATGGTTTTTGCCAAAAAAGTGGCGAATGCCGTAGGTGCAGTCGTGCCTTGCAAGCGCGTCGGGGTAGCCGTCATTGGCTTGGAAGTGCCGCACGCGCACATTCACCTCATCCCACTCAACACGCTCTCTGACCTCAGTTTTGGCAAAGAGCCGCTGCTGATCTTGCCCGAAGAGATGAAGGCGTTGGCAGGAAAAATAGCTGCTGAAGTGAGCCTGTAATGCGCGTTTGTCGCTCAAGTCGCTCATTTTCAAAATTCATCCGTACTTTTCAACCCCGCTCGGCGCATCAACCGAGCGGGGTTGTTTTTTATGAAAAATCTGCTCTTCGCCACACTCAGCCCCTTGCTCATGTTCGGGTTTTGTAATCCCAAACCAACTTCAGTCCCTCAGTCCTCAGCCCTCAGCCCTCAACTCTCAAAGTACACCCCCAACCCCGCTCATTCTGTACAAAAAATGAACGGCCTCACCTTCGTCGCGCCACCAGAACCGTTTCTTCAAAATCCGATGACCGCAGTGCAATCCGTTGGAGCTAAATGGATTGCGGTGGTGCCGTATGCGTTCACGCGAACCGGAAAACCCGCCGTGCGCTACAGTGAGCAGGGTGGCCAGTGGTGGGGCGAAGGGCCAGCCGGGGTACGCGAAAGCATCCGGTTGGCCCATGAAGCGGGCATATCCGTCATGCTCAAGCCCCAAGTGTACATCCCGCATGGTTGGACCGGCACCCTCGATTTTCCCACCGATGCCGACTGGGCGGCTTGGGAAGCGGATTACGAGCGGTACATCCTGCGGTTTGCGGCATTGGCCGACTCGACGAAGGCCGAAATGCTTTGCATCGGCACCGAATTCAACAACGCCATCGCCAAGCGGCCCCAGTTTTGGAGTGCGCTGATCAAAAAAATCAAGGCTGTTTATTCTGGAAAACTCACCTACTCCTCCAACTGGGACGACTGGGAGCGGGTGCCTTTCTGGAAAGAGTTGGACTACATCGGCCTCGGCGGCTACTTCCCATTAGTGGATGCCGCTACGCCCTCCGTGGATTCGTTGCGGAAGGCTTGGCAGCCCATCCGGGATCGGTTACGGGCGTTCAGCCAAGCGCAAGGCCGCCCTGTGCTGTTCA
>JAYSUY010000596.1:0-4196 GCA_043718855.1 Saprospiraceae bacterium
GAGGAACCACGCGATGGCGGTTTTGGCTTCGGTGCGTACTGCGCGGTGGAGATGAGTGTGCCATTGGCCCGCAGCGTGTCGCGGGGAGCGATGACCGCTTGGCTGGCCGAGAACACGTTGATCACCGACTGGTTGTCGGTCTTGGGCAGGCTAGCCAGCAGCAGCCCTGCCAATGAGCCGGGCGGCGGGATGGTGCGCAGGTACACCAGCGTGTTGAGGTGGATGAAGCCTTCGCGGTAGTAGTGGATGACCCTGCTGCCAGCAGTGGGCGGCGTGACCATAAACTCGTAGTTGACGTTGGGCTTCACGTTGGTCGGCCCCCATTTGCCGTCGGCTTTGCTGTACCAAGTCTCGAATGGTGCCACCGTGAGCCGCTCCCCAGTGGCAGGGTTGAGTTCAAAAATATCGATTTTGGCGTTGTTGAGCGAGGTGTTTTCTCCAAAAGTAAGGGCTTTGCCCGCTATACAGACTACGGCTTCGGGCTTTACGGTGAGGGTGGCAGGCTCCGTGCCATGAAAAAATTTGTAGGCCGCCGCGAACGATTCTTTGCTGGTAGCGACTTGGTAGTGGTCTTTGGCTTCCAACTTGATGTTGGCTGCGCCGTTGATGTCGCCGCCTTGCGCGATGGCATCGGCGGGCGACCACAGGTTGAGCGTTGGCACCGAGCCATTGGGGCCAGCCGGGCCGCTCTGCACACTTGATGCGATGTGAACGTAGTGCTGCACTTTGGCCGCCCGCGCCGCATCGGAGAGGTAGGTGTAGCACAGGCCGCCTCCGGCGGAGTGGCCCATGAGGGAAACCTTTTCGGCACCTGTCCGAGCCAGCACCGTGTCGATGAAAGCATCGAGTGCAGCGGAGTTGTTGGCTCCCTGATTGAGCGAGTTCCAGTCGAAGGCGTGGAAGTAACTGGTTTTGTAGCCGTTGGTACGGAACAGTTGCAGGAACGGCGCGTAGGTGTCGCCTGAGGCCAAAAAGCCGTGCACCATCACCAGCGGGTACCGACAGGTGTCGCAAGCGAAAGGCGACACGGGGGGTACGATGGGCTTATCCGTCAGGATGTTGTCGGTAGTATCGGGCAGAGAGTTGGTTTTCTGGCAAGCCAGCAGGAGCAAAAACGCGAGGGTGGAGATGAGTAGGCGCATGGTGTGGGAGGAATATGGTCAATGTGGTCAATGTGAGGGAATGTGGTCAATGTGGCCCGCCTACGCTTTGGCTTCGGCGGGTAAAAATGAGGTCAATGTGGGGCATCATACCCGCATCCGGCCTTTGTACCAGAACATGATGAGCAAAAAACCAAACAACGCGCCCCCCAAGTGAGCAAAGTGAGCGGTCTGGCTCTGATAGCCGCCGAAGCCACCGAAAATATCAAGGGCCACCAGCATCAGTACGAAGTACTTGGCTTTGATCGGGATGGGCGGAAAAAGCAACTGCAACTCCCGGTTGGGGAACAGGTAGGCGAAAGCCACAAATACCCCGTAAATCGCTCCCGAAGCACCCAAAACGGGGGCTGGAGGCTCCATCAACCAACGTTGCATGGCAAAATGGATGGCCAACGAACCGACTCCGCAAAACAGGTAGAAGAACAGAAAACGCTTCGCCCCCCACACCATTTCGACCATTGAGCCGAGCATATAAAGTGCAAACATGTTGAACGCCAAGTGCATCACGCCGCCGTGCATGAACATGTAGGACAGTATCTGCCAGGGCTGAAACAAGCCAGAGCCGGGTGGCCAAGCGGCCAACTCCAATCTGCCAAGACTGCTCGAAGTGGCATCGCCCAGCAGGATATGGGAGGCAAAAAATGCCAGCACGTTGAGGAGAACCAAGTGGCGCACTACGCCATGAAGGGGTTGAGCAAACTGAAGCATGGTGACTGGTGGATTGGTGGACGGGTGATTGGTGGAGTGGTGACTGGTAGGAGAGTATCCTCGGCAAACCAATCACCAGTCACCGCTCACCAATCACTACTCAAATTGTTTTTTCAAATCATCCAGATCATACCGGACGATGCACTTGCGCCCCGAAGGGCTGGCGTATGGATGCGAACAGGCGAACAATTGATCGATCAAATCCTGCATTTCGCGCACCGTCAGGCTCTGGCCACGCCGCAGAGACGCGCTTCGGGCCATCGAGCGGGCGAGGTTGTCCTGTGTGCCGAGCCGAAGGTCGAGGTTGTCCTTGTACTGTGCCAGCAGTTTTTCCAGCAGCGCCTCCTCGGTGTGCGAGCCAGCCAGATCGGCGGGTATGCCGTGTATCACGAAGCTGTTGCCGCCAAATTCGGCGATCTCGAAACCCAGTTGATTCACCTGGTCGAGGATGCTGCGCAGCAGCAGCGCATCGGCTGCCGAGAGGTCCAGCGTTTTGGGAAACATCACTTTTTGAGTCGATATCGGCTGGTTGCCCAGCGCGACTTGGTATCGTTCGTAGAGGATTCGCTCACTGGCCGATTGCTGATCAATGAGCAGGAAACCAGATTTGATGTGACTGACAATGTACTGATTATGAATTTGGTACGGCCCCTTCGTGCCTTTCGAAAAACTCTCCGTCTCGTCGTCCATCATCGTCACCTCCAAGCCATTGCGCATCTCGATGCCGGGCGGCTGGTTCAAGATTTCTTCGATGGTCAGGCCCGGAGCATCGGTCTCGTCGGTGCCATCAGGCGAGCCGGCTTTTGATTCAAAGAGTTCCAGCCCTTCGTACAGCCGCTGCCAGTTGCGCAAGTTGTCGGTGTGCCGCTGTGCATCGGCGGGGCTGGGGCGAGAGGAGCCGCTGCCGGGGTGTTCGCCCACAGATTGGGGCGAGTCGAAGCGGGTAGAAAGTGTTGGCGTTCTACTCGGAGTGCCCATGAACGACTGCTCCTGCTCGAAGTCGAGCGTGGGGGTCACGTTGTGGCTGCCGAGGGCGTGGCGCACGGTGACTTTCAGGAAATTGTACACTAATCGCTCATCGTCAAACTTGATTTCCTGCTTGGTGGGGTGTACGTTGATGTCGATGCGAGCCGGGTCCATGTCCAAAAACAGGGCGTAAAGCGGGAAGGCATCGGAGGGCATCAAATCTTCGTAGGCGCTGACCACCGCGTGGTGCAGGTAGCTGCTTTTGATGAAGCGTTTGTTGACAAAAAAGAACTGCTCGCCCCGCGCTTTTTTGAAATAATCGGGCTTGCCCACGAAGCCCGTTATGCTCAGCACCTCGGTCTCCTCGGTCACGGGTACGAGTTTTTTGTTGGCAGCTTCGCCAAAAATTTTCACCACACGCTGCCGCAAGTTGCCCGCTGGAAGGTGGAAAATTTCCTGCTTGTTGTGGTGGAGGGAGAAGAATAAATCGGGGTGGGCCATCGCTACCCGCTGGAACTCGTCCATGATGTGGCGCATCTCCACCGGGTCGGCTTTCAGGAAGTTGCGGCGAGCAGGCACGTTGTAAAACAGGTTTTTTACCGCGATGCTGGTGCCTGTCGGGCATTGGCAGGGTTCCTGAATTTTTACCGTAGAATCTTCGATGACGATGCGGGTGCCGAGTTCGTTCTGCGCTTGCCGGGTGCGGAGTTCCACCTGAGCCACTGCTGCGATGGAGGCCAGCGCCTCGCCCCGAAAGCCCATCGTGTTGATGTAAAACAGGTCTTTGGCTTCCCGGATTTTGGAGGTGGCGTGCCGCTCGAAACTCATGCGGGCATCGGTTTCTGACATCCCGCAGCCGTTGTCGATCACTTGGATCAGCGTTTTGCCTGCGTCGCGCACCACTAGTTTGATCTGGGTCGCACCTGCGTCCACCGCATTTTCGAGCAATTCCTTCACCGCCGAGGCCGGGCGCTGGACCACCTCGCCAGCAGCGATCTGGTTGGCTACACTTTCGGGCAACAGTTGGATGACATCGGCCATGACGGCAGCTTAGGGGGAGTGGTGGTGAGTAGAGTTGTGTGTAGTTGGTGGGCGGCAAAGGTAGTTTTTTCGCGGCTTACAGCAGGTGTCATCCGCTCTGTCGTATTTTTGCTCCTATGCACCACCTGAGCGTTAAATCAACCACAGTCTGCACCCATCAGGGCAGCACTGCCACCGAGCGCAACGACCTGCTCGCAGTGGAAGAGCCGCTCGAAATACGGGTAGAGTACGGCCCCGCCCACACCCAGCGCAACCTCTCCGTCACGATGCGCACCCCTGACCACGACGACGACTTGGTGGTGGGATTCCTGCTCTCCGAGG
>JAYSUY010000597.1:0-4187 GCA_043718855.1 Saprospiraceae bacterium
CCAATTTTTACTACACCGACCGCACCGTGTCGGAGGGGATTTTGCCCGAAAAACTGCCCTACTGGGAGGTCAACTTTGGCTTTGAAAACATCGGCTTCAAGTTCTTCCGGCCTTTCCGCATAGACGTGGCGGCGGGTTTTTTCGGGACGGAACACTACCGGACGGGGCTGGTGGTGGGGGTGGATTTGTAGGGGCGGGCAGTGTGTGCAAAAACTGTCACCGCACCGCGTACGCCCCTGCTTCGCGGAGGTATTCTGGGCGGAAACCCAGCACGATGTCCGACTGTGCCACACCGCGCGCCATCAAATCGTCGGCCACCAACCACTCCGTGTTGTTCTGCTGAATCCAGATTCTGCCCGTCTCGGGGTTCAAGTCGAAATGCACCAGCACAAGGAAATTGAACTTGTGGTTGTGCCAGCCCAGCCGCGTCAGTTGGAAGTGGTTGCGCCGCGTGTCGGCCAGCACCTCGTAGCGCAGTCGGGCACCCAGCGCGGTGTTTCTTTCCTCGGCCAGCGATTCGAGGTAGTGGGTGAGTATCGCTTGGTAACGCTCGATTTTTTTGTTCAAGGTATCCATTTTATGACCGTTTGTTCTTCATGGTGATAAACTAAAAGCCTGACTTTAAATGCTTTGAGTGACTTGACAATGCCGTGTCGCACAAACTCCGTTTCGTAAACATCCAGCGGAACAGCAAGGTACAACACTCGGTTTCGTTCAACTTCGTGCAACCCGACCCGGTAGTTGAGGTACTGTCCCAAAATGCCGTGAAACTCATACGCGAAGGATTGCTGCACGAAACTCTTCACCTCCACTGCAATCTTCCGCTTCCCTCTTCGAGCAGCAATGATTTTTTCGGCACCGAAATCTACCTCCCACACAGGGTCATAGTCCGTCAGCAGATAAGGGTCGTCGGTGATGGTCCAGCCGTCATTGAGCAGCACCTGTCGAACGACTTCGTGGAGTTTGTCTCTTGCCATGCCCGTTTTTTTTACAAAGGTAGGCAAAGTGCGGTTTTACTGCTCTCCCCTCTTCTTTTCCGCCTCCTTCGCCTTTTCCTCCGCCACCCACGCCGCCCAGTCGCGCCCCTCGAAGATGGTGCCGCCCCACTCGGCTTTGTCCAAGTTTTTGGCGAGGTGGAGGTTTTTGATTTGGTCGAGGTCGCGGGCCTTGTAAGAAGTGAAATCTGTATCAGTTAAATCAGTCCCTTCAAAGTTTGCCTGCTCTAAGTTCGCACCTTGCATATTTGCCCACTCAAGACTTGCTTTGCTAAGGTCTGCCCTTTTTAGTTCGGCAGAGCGAACATCTGCCCAGCCAAGATAGGCTCCTCTAAGGGTTGAATCATCAAGCCTTGCTAGTGCAAGGTTTGACCACTCTAAATTTGCGCCATTGAGGTTGACCTTTATCAACCTCGCTTCTTTTAGATAGGTTGAACTAAGGTTTGCCTCACTGAGGCACGTTTCGTAGAGAGTTGCCCAACGAAGATGTACTCCTCGAAGGTCGGCCCTGCTTAGATTTGTGCTGCGAAAGTCTACTCCCATAAAATTTGCTCCAAAAAGATTTGCCATGCGGAGGTCCGCTCCACGAAAATCTATCTCAAATAACCTTGCTCCATATAGTTCTGCCCCACGAAAATCTATGCCTTGAAGATTCATCCTAACCTCTCTGTACTGTCGCTTGATTAGCACCAGCATATCCCAAGCCCACGGCGCATTCTCCAAAAACTGCAACGGCTCCGCCAAGGCTGCCCGCCTTTCCTCATACCCCTCCTCCAAGGCCCCCGGCCACACAATTCCTTCCGCCATCCTCGCCACCACCACGCTGTTCATCGTCAGCACTCCATAAAACACCGCCAGTGACTGCTCCATCGGGGTGGCCCGGCGGCGCGAAGTGGGCGGCGCGGCGGTCGCGTCGTACTTCCACAGGAAACTGTGCTCGGCCAGCCCGGCCATGAGTTTTTTGGTGCGGGGGAACAGCGTTTTCTCCAAAAAGCCCGCATCCGGGTCTTTTTTGGCGAATTCGTACAGGTAATCCACTACTTCGGTGGTCATCAGGCGGGGCGAGAAGAGTTCGAACACTTCGGCCATCGCCGTTTGGTCGTCTTTCACGAAGTTGCCCGTGCGCGGGTTGGTGTCGGTCAGGTCATCGCGGAAGTAAGTCCAGATCGCTTCGGCGGTGAGGTACTCTTGCAGCGATTTGTGGAGGAACTCGTAGGCGTAGTTGGGGCTGCGTTCGTCCTGCACCGCACGGTCGTCCGCGTCCTTGCGGACTTCTTTGAAGTAAAAACTGATGAGCAGGTTTTTCAGGAAGTCGTCGGGGTTCTGGTTTTCACCGAAGGCTTTTTTCAGGTTCGCCACCGCGTCGGCCAGCGGGCGTTCTGAAAAATCGGAGCGGCGGGCGTACTCGCGCTCGCTGTAAAAAATGTGCAGTGCCAGTGCCCGCAGGAACTCCCGGAACAGTTGCGGGCCGCGCCCTTCGGCCAGCGCTTGCAGGGGGCGGATTTGGCCCTTGTCCCAACTGCGCTTCACCATGCGGTCGAAAAGCCCCTCGTAGAGCGCGGCCCGGTTTTCGGCCTGAGCGGGGTTGACCTCAGCCTGCACCACGATTTGCAGCAGGATAGGCTGGTTCACCAATTCGCGCAGGTTTTTGTCCTTGCCGTCGGTGCTTTCGGCTAATTTTTTCAGTTCGGGCCGCAGTTCAGCAGCGAAAGCCCGCTTCTGTGCGGCATCCGGCCAGTGTGTGCGGGCCAGCACGCGCTCGTAGCGGTCGAGCCAGTCGGTCTGCTCGGCCAGCGACATCTCGGCGATTTGCAGCACCAGCACCTCGGTGCTTTGGTGGCGGTCGAGCCGGACGTAGTGGTTCCGCGAGGTGATGAGGCAGCGGAAGGGGTTGGCGGGGGTGCGGGTTTCGGCTTCCATGCGCAGGTCGCGGGCGAGGTTGCCGAGTAAGTTGTCCACGTCGTCGTGCGAGAGGCCGTTGTTCATGTAAAACTCGTCCAAGCCGTCGAGGATGAGCAGGCTGCCGCACAGGTCGGTTTTGTCGAGGCCGGTTTTGCCAAACTTGAACTCGCGGAGGTAGTCCACCACCACGTCCAGCGGTTTTTGGATAAAATCGGGGCGGTTTTCCAAGTCGCGCAGCCGCAGGAAGAACACCCGCTCCACTTTGCCCGCATCGTCGGCCAGCAGGCGGTGGGCGGTTTGGCGGCAAAACGAGGACTTGCCCTGCCCCGGTTGGCCCAACAGGAGCAAGACGCTGGCTTGTGCGCGGGGCATCTCCGTAGGGCATTGGCCTTGCAGCCATGCGTCGAAGAGGTTTTGCAGGCGGGTCGTTTTTTCAGGAAAAACAAACTCGGCATCGCGGCTGCCCAGCTCGTGCGCCTCTTTTTTAGGCTGAAAAAAGCGAAAAAACGGCGGCACGTACATCTCCGCCAGAGACACTTGCCGGTCGTCGAAGGCCGGGCGGTGGAAATCGCTCATCACCTCGGCTTGGTAAGCGTCCATCGCCTGGGCTTTCTCTTCGGCGGGCAAAAAGGGCTTGTCGAAGTGCTCGAACAACTGCTTGAAATCGGCCCTCGGCAGCGCGGCCATTTCCGCCAGCAGCAGCCGGGGGAAGGCGGCGGTGGCTACCCGCGCCGCGTCGGTGTGGAGGTTCATGTCGCGCTGCATCCAGTCGCGCAGGTAGCCGCGCAGGGCGGTAGTGGCCGTGTGCTGCATGGGGTTCAGCACGAAGTCGCGGTCGACTGCGATGTCCATGTCGGGCAGGACTTTCCAGAGGTCTTGGCAGAATTTCTGGGTCAGGCCGAAGGCTTCCGACTGGGCTTCGTGCCGCAGCATATCGCCAAACTGCTGCTCCATGATGCGCCGCACCGCGCTTTTCATGCTCTGCCAGAGCAGGGCGTAGGCTTGGGCTTCTGGCTCGTCGGCCTTACCGCCGAGCGCGCCGGAGAAGGCGCGGAGGGCACTGCCGAACTCGCCGTCGAGCAGGGCAACGGCAGCGTCGGTGAAGAGCGGGATGACGCTGGCGAAGGGGAATCGGCCGTGTACGGGCAGTTGGGTCGGGTTGGAGGTAGCGGGCATGGGCGGTGGTGTTTTGATGCCCAAAAGTAGAAGATTTCGGCATCTCGTTGTAAGCCTCACCCCCGGCCCCTCTCCAAAAAGGAGAAGGGTGAGGAGATGTATTTGCCGCTTCAC
>JAYSUY010000598.1:0-1549 GCA_043718855.1 Saprospiraceae bacterium
GGCTGGGCGGGCCTCGCTTTCCGGGCCATCGGGGACACCGGATTCGCTGATGAGGTACAGGCTGTACACCACGAACGCAGCCACACCCACCCAAGCCTCCTGCCACCGGATGCTGCCGTCATAGGCCACCACCGCGAAGAATATCAAGGCCCCGATGAGGTAGTGCAGGTCAATGAAAATGTAGTTGCGGCTCAGCACGATGTCGCGGCGGTTGAGCCATGCCACCACGCCTGTGATGAGCAGTAGGTTGGAAATGCTAGCTCCGATCACGTTGCCCGGCACGATTTCCGACAAGCCCTGCTGTACAGCAAGGATGGACGAAATCAATTCGGGCAGCGAAGTGCCTACGCCCACGATGAACACGCCCACTACGAAGGGCGGCATACCGAACCACTCGCCCAACCGCTCGGCTGCGCTGGTGAAAAAGCGGGCCGCGACGAGCAGGGCAGCCAGTGCTGCGGCGAAAATGAGGAATTGTGTGAGCATAGTTTTTTACAAAAAAAGCGGCAGCGCGAACAGCACTGCACCCAGCAGAAAAACCGCTGTAAGTGTGTGTACCATCCAGTGGTTTATTTTTCCCAAAAAAATGAACTGCTCCAAAAACCGCCCGAACCAGAACAGGGAAAAACCAATCAGGAACACCGCGCCCAGCCGGGTTTGCAGCAAATCGTCGGGGTAGAAAAAGCAGACGAACGCCATGAACAAGGCCAGATAAATGATCCGCGTGTTGAAAATCTGCATGATCGCCCGATTGGGGGCAGAGAGTTTGGCGAGTTCTTTTTTCCAGTTAAAAATACGCCAGAACTGGGTGTG
Source organism: Saprospiraceae bacterium (assembly GCA_043718855.1). Lineage (GTDB taxonomy): Bacteria > Bacteroidota > Bacteroidia > Chitinophagales > Saprospiraceae > M3007. Next base: position 814 of record JAYSUY010000598.1, read on the forward strand.
GAACGCCGCTAACGCCAGCGCGTGAAACCCGCAGAGCAGTACGATGAAATGCTTAGTATCCATAGTTTTTATCTTTTCATCAGTTCGATAAAACAGTCCTCCACCGTCGGCTCCACCAGCCGCACCTCCACGTCTCGGTGGTTTTTGGAGGAAAGAAAATCCTGAATGGCAATCGTATCAAACCCTGCCCGCATCCCTCTGGCAAGCAGGGATGCGCCGCTTGCGCTCCCTGTACCGCCACTCGCTCCGCTCATCTTCAGGTGCGCATACTCCCCGAACGCATAGCAGTCCGCCACCCCCTGCATCGTGCGTAAGTCTTTGATTAATTGGTACATACTGCTGGAACGGACCGCAAAAAGCAGGCTGCCGAAGTCCGCTGTGATGCCCTGCGGCGTATCAATCGCCAGCACCCGCCCATGCTGCATGAGGGCCACGCGGTCGCAGAGCGTCGCCTCGTCCATGTTGGGCGTGCTCACCAACATCGTGAGGCCCTGTGCGCGGAGGCTGGCGAGCATCTCCCAGAATTCCTTGCGGCTCACCGGGTCAACGCCCGTGCCCGGCTCATCCAGCAGCAGCAAGTCGGGCTTGTGGATGAGGGCACAGCAAAGCGCGAGTTTCTGCTTCATGCCGCCAGAGAGCGCACCAGCACGGCGTTTTTTGAACGGCTCGATCTGGACATAAATCGGGGCCACGAGGTCGTAGTTTTCGCGGATGCTGGTGCCGAACACCGAGGCGA
>JAYSUY010000599.1:0-4186 GCA_043718855.1 Saprospiraceae bacterium
CAGGCATTGGTCGCCTTCCTCCGTACCCTCACTGACGAGCAGATGATGCACGACGTGAAGTGGTCTAACCCATTCAGGTAGAGATGTTTGGCTAAAAAATTAAGCAAAAAAAAGTGAGAGCCGCCCCGGCCAACCGGGGTGGCTCTCGCTTTTTTACCTATCCTGAAAATGGGTCAATCCACCACCTTGACCTGATTGGGCGACTCTATCACAATGCCCCTGCGGATTATTTTTCGGCCTGTTTTGTCTGTGGATTCAAAACTGGCCACCACACCAGTCACCTCCAGTATTTCACCTTCGTAGGTTTCCTTCAAATCAGGAAACCGCTTGCTGTCGCGCTCAAAAACCGTCAGTGTGAACGGTGTGCGTGGAAAAGCCAAGTGCATATCCAAAAACGTCGGGCCGTTCTTGACACTCGGCACATATTTCACCTGAACGATCCTGCCCACCACCGTCACCTTCCGGCCCTCGTAGGGCTGAAGCGATACTGGCTCCGTGATGCGAGGGATAGAGTCAGCGCGTTCGGTCGCTGGCGTTGTGGGCTGGGTCTGAGCGAACCCAACTTGGCTCAGAAAAAAGAGCAGAATGAATGAAATGTAGCGCATAAACAACTGATTTTTAATCTATTTGCAAGTTCAACTCCTCCACTGCACGATCCAAAAACGTAGGAATAATCGTCTCGAACGTGCGGCGGATTTTTTGCGGATTCGCCAGGTCGCGGATCATGCGGTCATAGCGGGCTTCCCCGTGTTCCTCCACAATCGACTTGCGCCGAGTTTCTTCCCGGAAATAGTTGAGCAGTCCTTCGGGGTCGGCCTCTGGGTGAAACTGCGTACCGATCATCCAGGGGCTGAACCGCATACCCATCACTGCCCGCTCGTAGTGGACGTGCGGGCGGAGTTTTTCCAAGCAGAGGATTTTTGCACCCAGTTCTTTCTTCCGCTCCATGTTGGGCTTGGTGACCTGATAGCGGCGGAAATCGGCGATGTAAAACGGATCAGGCAGCGCATCGAACATCGGCTCCTCCTTGCCCCAGTGCGTTTTGTGTACCGGATAAGTGCCAAACGACATCTTGTACCGCTCTGAAACCTCGCCCAGCCCAAAGTGGTGGCACATCATCTGAAACGAGTGGCAGATGAACAGGCACTGCTTTTTCGGCTCGTCATCGTTGTAGCGGTTCCAGTCCCAGAGTTCATCCAGCAAGGCGTGGAAGTTGTCGTACCAGGGGCCATCGTTGAGCAACGGATTGCCGGGGCCGCCCGAAAACAGGTAGATGTCGTAGTCCAAACCGGGCAGTTCGTTTTTGGCCCGAACATCAAAATGGTCGAAAGTCATTTCGGCGGCGTAGCGGCCCAAGATGCTGTGGAGCATCGGGATTCCGCGATTCGTTTCGCCGTTGTACATGTCGAGAAGAGCAGCGCGTAGCATGAAAGTTGGTGTATCGTTTCTAAAAACTGTGTGCGATGAAATGCAATTGGCAATTTGGCAAAAGGCAATTTGACAAAAGGCAAAAACCAAGTGCAAGCCACATTGCTGCATCACGATTTTTGCCCTTTGCCTTTTGTCAAATTGCCCCTTGCCCTTTGCCAAATTGCCCCTTGTTTACCGTCCTACCACGATTTTGCGCACCAAACGTGCTTCGCCCACCCGGAGCAGCAGTGTGTAGGTGCCATCGGGCAGGTGCTGAAAATCAAGATCGATGCGCTGCTGTGGTGCCCAGTGCTGGCGGACGACCAAACGGCCCGTCTGATCGTAAGCGAACAGGTGGATATCGGCTGGCGTGACCTGCGGGAACACCACTTCCGCCTGGCCCGAAGTCGGGTTAGGGCGAATGCTGAATCCAGCAGCCCACTCCGGCTCTTGTACGCCCGAAGGCATCACAGGGATGGTCGGCCCGTTGAATGTGCAGTCGTTGTTGTCCGTGATCAGCACCGTGTATATGCCCGCACCGAGGCCCGTCAGGTCTTCCGTGATGCCACCTGGCAAGTTCACCCCGTCTTTTTTCCACTGGAAACTGTACGGAGAAAGCCCGCCGCTGACTGAAATATCGATGGCACCGCTGTTCATGTTGTTCACATCGTTGGTCACGCTCACCACCGTCACCGCCAGTGGCGCGAGGATGTTCACCTCAAATGTGCAAGAGCCTGCGTTACCCGCCGCGTCTGTGTAGGTGTAGGTGTTGAGCGTAATGCCCTGCGGGAAAGTTGCACCGCTGGCGAGGCCCGTGGTCAGCTTGAAACTTCCACCGAAAATGCAGTTGTCGCTCACCGTAGGCGCTTGATATTCCACTTTGCTGTCACCTGCGCAACGCACGATGCTGTTGGGGCAGCCCAGTATCGGAGCCAAATCATCCACCACAGTCACGGTGTACGAAGCAGTGCTGGTGTTGCCCGAAGCGTCGGTAGCAGTTACCACCACCGTGCGCGTACCCACCGTGTTGCAGTTGAAACTGGTTGGGTTGAAACCTACGCTGGCCAGTGTGCAGTTGTCTGCCACCTGTAAGTTCATGTTTTGCTGCGTCACCGTCACCGTGCCGCTCAGCCCGATGGAGAGCGTGGCCGGGGCAGACTGTGTGATGGTTGGCGGCAGCACGTCAACGGCTTGTAGCGTAGCAGTTTGTGTTGATTTACAGCCGTTTCCATCCGTAACGACAACCGTGTAGGTGCCTACGCCCAAGTTGTTGATGGTTGGCGTGTTCTGCCCGGTGTTCCACAAGTAGCCGAGGGTACCCGTGCCGCCGACCGCGCTGGACGAAACCGAGCCGGTGAGCGAGGTAGGGCATTCGGGGTTTACAGTTGCATCAATCGTGAGTACCAACACAGCCGGGGCGGCGAGCGTAGCGGTCGCCGTGAGGGTACATCCGTTGGCATCCGTAGCCGTCACGGTGTAGGTGCCTGCGGCAAGATTGACATTCGCAGCAGCCGTGCCGCCGTTGCTCCACAGGTAGCCGAAAGGCGTGGCACCGCCCGTGAGGGCGACGGTGGCCGAGCCATTGGACTGGCCGTTGCAGAGCGGGTCAAGGGTGGCTACATTGGCCGTGATGGTGCAGTCGATGAAGCCTACCGTGACGGTTTGCACGGCAGTGCAAGTGTTTGTATCCGTGACGGTGACGGTGTAGACACCTGGCGCAAGGCCAGTGATGGTAGCCGTTGCACCTGCATTGCTCCAAGCGTAGGTGTACCCGGCGGTGCCGCCAGTGGGGCCTGCCGTAGCTGAGCCGTCAGAAGCAGCGGGGCCGCTGGCTTTGACGCTGGTCGCGTTGGCTTCCAGCAAGTTAGGTTGTGAAATAGTGAAACTGGCCTGTGAGGGACAGTTGGCTGCATCGGTGACCGCAACGGTGTACTGGCCAGGTGCCAAACCCATCACGGTCGGCGTGATCGCGCCATTACTCCACAGGTAAGTGAAGGGCGCTGTGCCGCCAACGACAGCCGCTGAAGCCGAACCATTGGCCGAGCCGTTGCAACTGACGTTGACGCTGCTGACACTGGCTTGGATGGCGCAGTTGTAGGCATTTACCGTAACGGTCTGTACGGCAGTGCAGCCGCCGCTTGGGGCGGAGTCTGTGGTGGTGACGGTGTAATTGCCGGGCAACAGGCCAGTGATGGTGGCCGAGGTGCCGCCCGTGTTCCAAACGTAGGTGTAGGGCGAGGTGCCGCCGGTGGGGGCGGCTGTGGCGGTGCCATCAGCGGCGAGGTTGGCGGTTTGAGCGGTGGCCGTAGCGTTGGCGGCAAGCAGCGCGGGTTGATTGATGGTGACCGTAGCGGTAGCCGTGCAGTTGTTGCCGTCGTTCACCGTGACGGTGTAGGTACCTGCGCTCAGGCCAGTGACAGCGGCGGTTTTGTCGCCATTGCTCCAAGTGTAGGCGAAGTTACCGTTGCCACCAGTACCCGTTGCCGATGCGCTGCCATTTGCAGCGCCAAAACAGGTGGCGTTTTGGCCGAGTGCAGCGGAAGCCGCGACACCAGGGTTGCGGGTCACACTGAGCTTAGCAGTGCTGGTGCAGCCGTTGATGCTGTCGGTGACCACCACACTGTAGCTGCCCACTTGATTGACGGCGAGGATGGAGAGTTTGCCGGTGATGACGGTAGAACTGTCTGGCAGCGTCCACACATGGCTGAGGTTGTTGGGGTTGGCTGTGCTGGTGGAGATGAGGTTGACGGTAGCCGCGTTGCAGTGCAGATTTCCC
>JAYSUY010000600.1:0-4174 GCA_043718855.1 Saprospiraceae bacterium
CGACCTTCGTTTGCCGCTGGGTACCGTGAAAAGCCGCATCTTTTTTGCCCGCAAGGAGTTGAAGGAGAAAATCATGTCGAACTACGGGTTTTTCCCAAATTAAGCACAACAACACAGCCGACTGTAGTTCGGCGTTATTCACTCAAGAGGCCGCCCCAAAAGGCGGCCTTTTTTGTTGCGCCTCGTTTGGGCGAAGAAGCATTGGCTTCACCTCGCCCGGCCTTTTTCTCCCAAAAAGAATGCAAGCAACCTCCATCCGGCGTTACTTTTGCCGCCATCCCGAAGGTCGGAGCCTTCGGAGATACCATCACTTCACAAGAAAATTACATCACCAAAAATGAGCGCAATACGAGAAATAGTTGCCCGCGAAATCCTCGACAGCCGAGGCAATCCTACCATTGAGGCAGAAGTTTGGACCGAAACCGGTTTCATGGGCCGAGCAGCCGTACCATCGGGCGCTAGTACTGGCGTACACGAGGCGGTAGAACTCCGCGATGAGGACGGAGGCCGCTACCTCGGCAAGGGGGTAAGACAGGCGGTAAAAAACGTGAACCTGATCCTCCGAGAGGAACTGATGGGCCAAGAAGTGACCGACCAGATCCGTATCGACCGCATCATGATCGACCGTGATGGCACCCGAAACAAGGGCAAGATTGGCGCAAATGCCATCCTCGCCGTGAGTCTCGCGGTAGCGCGCGCAGCTGCCGAAGAACTCGGCCAGCCGCTCTACCGCTACCTCGGTGGCGTGAATGCTCATGTGCTGCCAGTACCCATGATGAACATCCTCAATGGTGGCGCCCATGCTGATAACGGTATTGATTTTCAGGAATTTATGATTATGCCGGTCGGGGCTGATACCTTCAGCGAGGGCTTGCGGATGGGCGTGGAGGTGTTTCACCACCTGAAAAAAGTGCTGAAAAGCAAGGGCTACGCCACCAACGTGGGTGATGAAGGCGGATTTGCTCCCGGCATCAAAAACAACGAGGAAGCCATCCAGATGGTGATGACGGCCATTGAGGCTGCTGGTTTCCGCCCGCTTGACGACATGGTGATCGCTATGGACGCTGCGGCTTCCGAGTTCTACGACGCGGAGAAGGGCGAGTATGTGTTCAAGAAATCTACCGGCGACCGCTACTCCTCGAAAGACATGGTGGCCTTTTGGAAGGACTGGTGCAACCGCTACCCGATCTACTCCATCGAGGACGGATTCGCGGAGGACGACTGGGCTGGCTGGAAACTCCAGACGGAAACGCTCGGTCACCGCATCCAATTAGTGGGCGACGATCTGTTCGTGACCAATGTGGAGCGCCTCCAGCGCGGCATCGATGAAAAAATCGCCAACTCGATTCTCATCAAAGTCAACCAGATCGGTTCGCTCACCGAGACCATCAACGCGGTAAACTTGGCTACTCGCCATGCCTACACCTCGGTGATCAGCCACCGCAGCGGCGAAACGGAGGATACGACCATCGCTGACCTTGCTGTGGCACTCAACACGGGCCAGATCAAAACAGGTTCGGCTTCGCGCTCCGATCGGATCGCGAAGTACAACCAACTGCTCCGCATCGAGGAAGAACTCGGCGAGGCAGGGACGTACTTGGGCAAGTCGATTTTTGGACTGTAAATCGTGACTGGATGGAAACTAAAGCGGGCGTTCCTGAGATCACTCAGGAACGCCCGCTTTGCTTTTGAAGCAACACAAGTTCTACATTTTCAACATTTTGGCTGCTCCAGCGTGCGTTCCGGTGCTGATTTCCACCAGATAAATGCCTGGCTGCCATGATTGGGCGGGCAGTTCTACACCGTTGTCGCCAGCGGCTTGCCAAACGGTATTTTCCCACATGATGCGCCCGCTGAGGTCGCGCACCAGCAGGCGACACTCGCTGCTTTCGGGGAGGCTAAACACCAGTTGAGCCGATGAAGTGACGGGGTTGGGCGAGAGGCGCAGGGGTAGCAAGGCTGCGCGGCGCAGGTCGTTGAGGCCGGATGTGAGTTCAGACACCTGCAATTTGTTGTTTGTTGCACCATCGCCGACGCTGCTCATGTTGTTGTTCACCGCGTTGCCGGAGGAGTAGAATGTGACGCTGCCAGAACCAGCCGCTGGGGCTTTCCAAATGACGTTGAAGGTGTTGGTGGTGGACATGGTTTGGTGCTCTGCGTACATCCGGTTGGTCAGCGTTTTCAGTTTGTAGTTGTTGGAGAGGCCAAGCGGGTCGGAGAAACTGTTGGTCGGCACGTTGCCGTTGTCCTTGAGGGCAATCATCTGAAAACCATAGCCCAGTGGGTTGCCGCTGCCCGATGAGATGGTGACGCGAGCGATGTAGTTTTTGCCCGGAATGTATTGATTCACAGGAGTCTGCGTGGTAGAGTCCAACAGAGCAATGCTCAAGCCCAACGGCCCAAAAGCGCCTGTGCTGTGGCAGCCGTTGGCGGCACAAGTCTTGGGGTTGCCCCCCTGTACGGTGTCGCCGGGTGCGCCGGTAACTCCTTCGGAGCCGGTGGTAGCACGGCCATTTCGGTTGCTTTGAAGTACGACGACACAGAGCGTCGCCAGAAAAAGAGAGTACACGAGGCGGATTTTCATGCCAAATAGTGGTTTGTGAAAAAATGAAGAAGCAGGTTGGAAAACCGCTTTGGACAAAAAAAACAGCCAAAGGTTGAAACTTCGGGCTGTTAAAAATGTCGGGCGAAGACAACAGGGAAGTATGAAGTATGAACGAGGAACTATGAACGAGGAACTATGAACGATGAAGTATCGCACAGTTCATACTTCATAGTTCCTCGTTCATAGTTTATCGTTCATCGTTTCTCGTTCATAGTTTTCAACAGTTCTTGCATGGGCGCATCGTCTTCCCCAGCGGCTTTGGCCAGCGCGATAGCGCGGCGGGCGGCTTTGGCAGCACTCTTTTTCTTGCCCAATTTATAGTGCAGTGTGGCCAGCGTGGCTTGGTTGAAACCGTTTTCTTGTTGGGCAATGGACCGCTTGGCCCAAGCGACAGCGCGTTGCAACATGACCGGATCGTTCAGATTTTGAGCAAAAAGCGAGGCGATTTCGTTGAGTTCGTCTGCATCATCGGTCGGGAAACGCTGGTAGTGATCAATGGCGGCGCGGGCGAAATTGTCCATGTCGTCGCGCTGCTGGTAGTAGTCGAGGCGGTAGTTGGAGGCCAAGCGCTCGCCCTGCTCTGGGTAGCAGGTGCCGTAGAGCCGCTGCACTTCGCCGAGTTGCAGGGTCGGGCGGCTGTGCATATACTCCTCGAACACCGCGTCCACTTTTTGCGACACCTGCTCGGCCCCAAATTTGGCCTCGAAAGCAGCCCGGTGCTGCATCAAATATTTGAAACTGGCAGCGTAAGGGTCGGTGGTGTAGCGGAGTACCGCATCCATATTTTCGGGGGTGCCGAGGTCGGCTTGGGTATCGAAATACTCGGTCGCCAACTGACCCGCGCTGGAGTCGTAGGCGGCGGCACGGAGCGCAGTGAGCGACAGCAGCAAGCCCGGACTGTGGTCCCCGAGGTTGTAGCGCGTGTTGATTGCCAGTAAGTTAGCGGTGGTATCGGCAGCGAGGCGGCCCAGTGCCATGAACTCTGCTGGGCCATGATACCCAACGGCTTTGTGCGCCACCACGCCATCGGCATTAACAAACAACAGGGTAGGAAAATACTGCACAGCGTAACGTTTCGCCAGCATCGGCCCCTCGCCCGCCTCCATGTCCATTTTCACGTTGACAAACTGCGCGTTGTACAGTGCCGCCACCGCTGAATCGGTAAAAGTCTTGGCCGTCATCATTTTGCAGGGGCCACACCAGGTGGTGTATGCATCCACGAACACGAGTTTGCGCTCCGAGCGGGCTTTGGCGAGCGTTTGTTGCCAAGCATCGTATTCAAAGGCAATGCCCTGAGCCTGAGAGCAATAGGTACATAACAGCCCAGCAAAAGCGACTAAGAATTTTGTCATGGCCTTGTTTTGGGCTCATCTTTTGAAACCGCTGAAACTCAACGGGTGACTCGCCGTTACCCGTTTATTTTCAGCGGTTTCAGAAGATGAGCCTTGTTTTTTTGTAAAAACTTAGCCGCTCGACCCACCGCGACAACAATGGGACACGGATTGGACAGATAAAACGGATTCAAACAGATTTCACCTCAAAATCCTTTTTTAGGAACGTGTAAAAAAT
>JAYSUY010000007.1:0-2500 GCA_043718855.1 Saprospiraceae bacterium
TGTGCCGCAGGACGTGTTCCTTTTTTCCGACACCGTACACGCCAACATCGCCTTCGGCAAATCCGACATCAGTAGGGAGGAAGCCGAGTTTTATGCCAAAAGCGCAGCCGTACACGACGACATCATGGGCCTCTCCAAAGGCTATGACACCATCGTGGGCGAGCGCGGCGTGACGCTTTCTGGTGGCCAAAAACAGCGCGTGAGCATCGCCCGTGCCTTCGCCAAGCAGCCCGATGTGGTGCTGCTCGACGACTGCCTTTCGGCGGTGGATACCAACACGGAGAGCCGAATACTGGGTTATCTGGACACTGTGCTGGCCGACAAGACCGCCATCATCATCACCCACCGCATCTACGGGATGCTGCAATTTGACAAGATCATTGTACTCGACCGGCACTGTATCGCAGAGGAAGGTACCCATGAGCAACTGATGGCGATGGGTGGGTACTACGCAGAGTTGTTTGAGCGGCAAGTGGAGCAGTGATCCCACCTTCTCTCCCCTGTCCAACGGGGCAAGGACATCGTACACGGAGAGGACGACAGCGCCATCAGAAAAAACAACGGCCCAGTCAACTCTTCCGTCGTCAGCACCATCGCCCCCAACATCCACTGGTTGCACGGGTACGAATCAATCCCTCTCGGCAAAATAAAGTTTGCCAGCAAGGTCAAAGCATTTGGTAACAGCATTAGACCTTAACAGCCCTGCCCGTCGGGGTCGCTCATCACATCATTGTCTATGAACTGGCTCGAACTCATTGCTTCCATCCTCGGCATCATCAGCGTCTGGTTTGTCGTGCAGCGCAACATCTGGGCATTCCCGGTAGGCATCGTGATGGTGGGGATGTACTTTTTTATTTTTTACGAAGCCAAATACTACGGCGACATGGTGTTGCAGGTGGTGTTTGTGGTGATGCAGGTGCATGGCTGGTACGAGTGGAGTCGGGGCGACCGGGCAGATGACGACCGCATCTCGGTGCAAAAACTGGCCCCTCAGCAGTGGCTGCTCACGGGCGGGTTGTTGGTGGTCGGCACCTTGGGCATCGGCTACTTGCTGCAACGTTTCACCGACGCGGCCCTGCTCTGGGTGGATGCACTTACCACCACGCTCTCGCTGCTGGCGCAGTGGTGGATGAACAAAAAATACTTGGATAACTGGACGTTGTGGATCATTGCTGACGCGATTTACCTGTATCAGTACGCGTACAAAGCGCTGTATTTCACCACAGTACTGTATGCCGTGTTCCTCGTGCTGGCGGTGGTGGGGCTGCGGGAGTGGAGGCAAAAATGGGCCGAGCGTCAGCGCAGTGTGGTGCAATGACTTTGTGGCAAATGACGCAACGACGATTTTCTCCCTCGTACTTTCGCCGCTGAACAACCCATCTCGTCTGCACTTCCATGACACACCGCGCCCTCTTTTTTGCCTGCTTTGCCGTTGTAAATTGCCTGCTTGTCCAGAGCCTCTCGGCCCAGACCGATACCAGTCTGCTGCTCAGCCCTGAGCGGCTGGAATACAAGCACATCATCAACCGCGATGTGGCCTTGCGAAAGCCACAAGCACTGTCTGCCACTCGCTCGCTGGAAGACCTTGACCAACTGCCATTCACAGTGTGGGTGGTGACTGCGGAGGACATCCTTCGATTCGGTTTCGTCACCCTCGGCGACGTGCTCCGGGCCGCTCCGGGCATCCGCGTATCGCAGCCGGGCAACGCGGTGGAGGGCGAAACCTTCCTGATGCGCGGCCTCTCCGGCAACCAGCATGTGAAGGTGCTGATCAATGACGTGCCGATTGTACCCACCGGTGCCAACGGGATGTCCATCGGGGCGCAAATGCCCATCCGGCAGGCCGAGCGCATTGAGGTGGTGTATGGCCCCAACGGGGTGCTGTACGGCAACGATGCTTGCGCTGGGGTGGTGAATATTATTTTGAAAGAAACCGAACGCCCGGTGTTCACGCAAGCCGATCTCTCGTTCGGCAACAACGGTTTTAATAATCTTGACCTGATGTTTGGCGGAAAACTGGGTCACGACCGCAACCTGTTTCGCTTCAGCCTGTACGGTAGCAGCACGATACGCGACCGTTGGGATGTATACGACAACAGCATCACGACGCACAATCCTTATCGGTATCTGGTATTGGGGTTGAGGGGAGAGGACTATCTCAATAATCCTAATTTTCAACCGGCCGATACTGGGCGATTGGACCCTAAATTAGCCCAAATTGCACACGAAAGTCGCCTTTTTGGAGGGAATTTCACTTGGCGCGGGTTTCATTTTACCTACCACCGCATGGCGCGGCTCGATCACTCCGCGCTGGGCCTCAATCCCTTCTCGGTCTCTTGGAGCAACCCTGGCAACCGCTTGAGTGAGCGCACTTCCATCTTCTCCATCGGTCTGCAAAACAAAAAGAAAACCCTCAGCAATACCTTTTCTTTCATCCGCTATCGAGTAGACAACACCTCCTCGGCTACTTATTTGTTCAATCGACTGACTTTGGCCGAGT
>JAYSUY010000061.1:0-6580 GCA_043718855.1 Saprospiraceae bacterium
CCCAGCCCACGATGAGCATATCGGGGTCGTTCCAGTGGCCGGGGCGGGCGTGCGGTGAGCATTTGGCCTGCCCAAAACCGATGTCGCGCAGACTCTCCCAAGTGTCCGTGATGTCACCAGTAGTACGCCACAAGTTGCCGCCCACTTCCTCACCCCACTGCCACACATCGCCCATGCCGTACTGGCAAAGCGAGTACACGATGTCGCGGTTGATGTTGCTCAGTGCGGCCCGCATCACCTGATAGGGCTTTTTCATCTCCTCCAAATTGGGCTTCGGGGCAATCTGGCCGTAACTGCACCAGTCGTATTTCAGGTAATCAATGCCCCAGTCGGCCCAAGTTTGCGCGTCCTGCTGCTCGTGCTGCCACGAGCCGAGGTAGCCGCCGCAAGTGAGCGAGCCGGGCGAGGAGTAAATGCCGATGTTGAGGCCCAGCGAGTGGACGTAGTCGCACAACGAGTCCATGTTAGGGAATTTTTCGTTGGGCAAAATGGCTCCGGTTTTCGCCTCGCGCTCGGACGCCTCCCAGCCGTCGTCGATGTTCATGTACGACCAGCCGTGCTGGGCCAATCCGCTGCTGACCATCGCATCGGCAGAGGCCCGCACCCGCTCGTCGCTCACGCTGAGTCCCCAGCAGTTCCACGAGTTCCAGCCCAGCGGCGGCGTGAGCGCGATGTTGTCGCCGATGATGACATTGACCAATTTCTTGTCGGAGCCGAGGCTGTTGGTGGCCGTCAGGGTGAGGTTGTACATCCCGCGTTCCTTCGTGGAGCCGCTGATGATGCCCGTAGCAGGGTTGATTTTGAAGCCCGACGGCAGCCCCGATGCCTCGAACAGAATGGGCCGCTGGCCGCTGGCGGCAATGGTGTAGCGGAATGGTGTGCCGGGCCTCGCGCCGTACACCTGCGCGTTGTTGATGCGTGGCTTGAGCGGCTCCGGCGGGGTGAGGATGTAGGGCGTTTGGGCGGCAGCACGGAGCGACTTGCCGGTTTTTTTCTCCGTAAAAACGACGCTCAGCACCGCACCCTCTCTGCGCGGAAAAGCGCAGCGCAGCGCGAGCCGCTCGCCCGCTTTCACCGTTACGGCGGTTTTTTGTTCAAAAATGGCCTTCGCGGCGGTGGGTTTGAGGTCTGTGAGGCTGGCTTCCTTGCCCTTCACCTCCACCCGTGCGTTGGGCGCGGGCTGCGCCGTCACCTGCACGCGGTACTCGCCTTCGACGGGTTTTGAAAAAGTGTTTTCTAAAAAAACGGTTTTCTGCACACTGTCTTTCCCTATAAAAACGAAGGGTTCGGAAGTCGCGTCAAGGCGCAAAAAATCGGACACGTCGGTCATGTCCAAGTTGCGGGGGCCGGGGCCGAACATCCCGCCGGGGCCGTTGCCGTCGTACACACGCACAGCCAGCACGTTGTCAGCATCCCAGCGGAGGGCGGGGTGGTCGGCTGGGAGAATGTAGCGGCGCGGCTTGTCCCACGCGCTGGCGTACTCTGGCTCGTAGATGAATTGTCCGGTCTGGCCGATGAGTTGGCCGTTGAGGTAGGTCATGTCGCAGTCGTCGATGGTGCCGAGCAGCAGGCGGAGGCCGTCGTCCCACTTGGCTTTTTTGCGCAGCGAAGTAGGGAGCGTGAAGTGTACGCGGTACCAAGCATGGCCATTGTAGTCGGCGAAGCCCTGTGTTTCCCAGGTTTCGCCGATGATGGGTTCCGACCAGGTGGTGTCGGCGAAGTCCGGTTCGGCCCAGGCTGGGTCGTCGCCCAGGCGAAAACGCCAGCCGGTGGAGAGGTCTACTTGGGCAGAGGCGAGCAGGGTGGTGAGAAGGAGGGTGAGCGTGAGGAGGTGGCGCATGATTGATACGATTGTTCTGATTGATTAGATTGAACGGCAGTATGCTTTCGGGGTTGCTGCTTGGCCTAGATAATGAATGACTTAAATGACGAATGACTTAAATGATGACTTTAAAACTCAATCTCAAAACACCCCGCGTCCGGCTTCGTCGCGTCGCGCAGTTTCCCGTCCAAGTCGCGGACAAAGCCCGCTACCGGCGCAGCGTACTTGTTCGCCACAGAGTGCAGGGTATCTAGCCGGTAGTTGTCCTTGTTGATGTTGAGGAAAATCGTGTCGCGGTTGTCTACGTTCAGGCAGGGGTTGCAGTGGTCGAAAAAGTCGGGGTGCTGGTTGGCTTTCAGGATGTCTCTCACCCGCACGATGCAGTTTTTGAAGTCGTAGTCAAAGTTTTGCGGATTGTCCTCGCGGTCGAACAGGTTGATTTGGTCGGCCCGGCTGCCGTAGAAAATACAGTTCTGGAATCGGGCGCGGAGCGGGTGGAGCGAGTAGGTGGCGCACTGCTGATCGAAGCACTGCACGTTGCTCATGCCCAGCGCGTCGCCATCCACGCCCACGCTGGCGGCGGTGCAGTAGGTGAAGGAGTAGTCGCCGCCCCATTCGAGTTGGATGCAGAGGCCGCCGTTGTTGTAAAAAAGGCAGTTGGCCGCGTCGATTTTGGCCCGCAGACCGATGAGGCCGCTGCCAGCGGTGTTGTAAATCTGCGTGTTGCGCAGCGTCAGATCGGCAGCCGAATCCACCCGAACCCCGATGACCGAGTTGCGGATGATGCAGTGCTCGATACGGTGGCCGCTCGTGCCAGCCTGCATCCATAGACCTACCCACTGGCCAGCACCTTCATTGAATTCAGACTCCAAACGGTCGCTCTCGAAAATCACGGGCTTCTCCTGCGTGCCTTCCACGATGAGCCGCCCGGCCCGCTGGAAAGCGATGTAGCCGTCGTTGTAGCGCAGCACCGCGCCCGAAGTGTCCACCAATCGGCCCAGCCCCCCGTGTACGTACACCCGCGCCCCGGCGGGTATTCGCACTGTGCAGGAGTCGATGACCAGGATGCCGTAGATGACGTAGGGGCGCGGGTCGTTCCACACCCACTCGCCGCCGCCGCAGCCAAAGCCCACCGCGCCGCCCGCCCCGAAGCGCGAAGGCAGGTAGATGGCGTTTTGGCCCCAAGCCTCCAGCGCGACGGTCTGGGTGTTGCCATTGGTCTCAAACACGACGCGCTCTTGCAGCACGAAGGGGCTGCTTTGGTCGTTGGGGTTGATGGTGACTTCGGCGAATACGTAGAGGCTGTCGTTGGGGGCGATTTCGATGTCCGTCTGGCTGTCGCCAGCGATGCCGTCCACGTTCAGGTTGAAGCGGGAGGCGGCACCGTTTTCCAAGTAAATTTTGGAGATACGGATGCTCTCGCGGTGGCGGTTGTAGATTTTGAGGATGCGCGTGGCCGAGCCGAGCGAGGTGAACACCGTGTCGAAGCGCAGCGTGTCGGTGCTGAACTCGAGTTTGTCGGCTGAGTTGGTGGTGAATTTTTCCTTGCGGCAGGCGGGAAGGGCGAGGGCGGCCAGCAAGGAGGCGAGCAGGGCAAAGCCGAGCAGGAGGCGTGGGGCGGTCGGGTGCGTAGTGGGCATTTTTTTGTGTTGAAAGCGGATAGGTCTGGGGCAAAAGTACGCCAGTCGTTTTCAAATAAGCCCACTCATCAACTCCTTTACCACTCCAATACCGTCCCTGCAAACGCCAACCCGCCGCCAAAACCCAGCAGCATCACCTTGTCGCCACGCTTCACCTTGCCGGACTGTATGCCGTTGTACAGCGCGATGGGCACAGTAGCGGAGGACGTGTTGCCGTAGTCCACGATGCTTTCCAGCACTTTTTCAAAGGGAAAACCTGTCTCGTTGCAGATCGCGTCGATGATGCGCAGGTTGGCGCTGTGCGGCACAAACCAGTCAATCTGGTCGAGCGTCAGCCCGTTCTTCCCGGCCAGCACTCGCATCTGCTCCGACACCGTGTTGACGGCCCACTTGAACACCTTTCGCCCGTTTTGCACGATGCAGCGGTTCATTTTGAGCGGCATCCCGTCAAGCGTTTCGGCGAAGCCAGAGATGTAGAGGTCGGGGCCGCCTTCGCCGTTGGCACCCGTCACGCAGGCACCCACGCCGGGCTTGTCGGAGGCTTCTATCAGCACCGCCCCAGCCCCGTCGCCAAACAGAAAACAGGAGGTACGGTCTTCAAAATCGGTCACTCTCGACAGGGTTTCGGCACCGATCACCAGCACCTTGCGGTGTGTTTCGCCAGCAATCAGACCCTTCGCCATCACAATTCCGTAGGAAAAACCTGCACAAGCGGCGTACACATCAATTGCGCCGGCTTTTGCCATGTTGAGTTTGTATTGCACCCGGCAGGCCATGCTGGGCATGGGCTGGTCGGGCGTGACGGTGGAGACGATGATCATATCCACGTCGTCGAGTGCGACGGCGTATTTGGCCGAAAGGTCTTGCACCGCCCGCACACAGAGGTCGCTGGTGAACTCGTCGGGTGCCGCGTGGTAGCGGTTGCGGATGCCCGTGCGCGACACAATCCACTCATCGGTGGTCTCAATCAGCGATTCAAAATAGGCGTTGGGGACGGCTTTTTCGGGCACGGCCATCCCGATGGCGGTGAGGCGAGCGTTTGCCATGAAAGTGAGGTGTGAGCGGTGAAAGTGAAGGTGAGCGGCGTGGTAAAGAAGCTCAAACCTACGTCAATTCCTCCGATAGCCCTTGCGTTTTCAGAAAGTGCTTGTTTTGGGGCTGTTGTAGCCCCCCAATCTTTCCGAAGTGCGCGTACCTCGGAGGAGCAGTACTGAATGCACATTCACCTCCGCCCTAAAAAGTCGAAACTCCAAGTGTTTCGGCTTCGAGCGTTGGCTTTGGGCAGGATAGGCGACCATGCATTGATCGGTATTTAATTTATTTCGCTGATTTTCAATGATTTTTGTCACTTCTGGTTCGGACAAGTCTAATGATTTTGCAAGGACTGAAACGGATAAGCATCCAATTCTTCCTGTGTCCATGTCTGGATGTTTGCCTCTTCGTAGCCTGACTTCAAACATTCGTCATGATGCTTTCTGGTACGACTTCAAGGTTTTCGGTATTCTTGATGAAATAGGTCCATTTTTAAGTCAGGGATTCGAGTTCGTGAAGTTCCAAATTGAATTTAGGCAAGTCGTAAATGCGGCATGCGATGGTACGCCGCTTTTTGTTTGGGTAAATTGTAATTTTGCCACTGTTCATCGTTCAATTCAAACTTTAGGTTATGAAACTGCTCTACACCGCCCTCATCTCTTTGCTGTCCAATACTTTACTCTCGGCCCAAGCCACCGAACTGCCCCGCTACGCCACCGAGCAGGAGCAGAAGATACAGATGCTGACGGGATCCGACGGCTCCATGACCAAAGTCACTGGCATCGAAAACCCTCCGCCCAAGCCCGTGCGCACCATGGCCGAGTGGGAAGAGTTGCAAGCCCTGCTCATCACTTGGAACGGCCAGACCACCATCCTGTCTGAAATCGTGCGAGCAGCCCGTCTGGAGTGCAAAGTCATCATTGCTTGTGCTTCTCAGCAGGTCGTGACCGATGCCAAAACCATCCTTACCAGCAAAGGCATCGATTTTTCCACCAATGTGGACTTCGTCATCGCCCCCAACAACTCCATCTGGGTGCGCGACTACGGGCCTAACTGTGTGTACGCAAACGATGTGGATTCGCTGTACTTCATCGACTGGATTTACAACCGCCCCCGCCCCCTCGACGACGCGCTGCCGGTGAAAATCGCCGAGCACCTCGGTATTCCCCTTTATTCCACCACCTTGGCCCCGACAGATTTGGTGAATACTGGCGGCAACTTTATGAGCGATGGCAACGGCACCGCATTCGCCTCCAGCCTGATACTCAATGAGAACGAGCCGGGTAACCCCTACAACGTGAGCGTCAAGGACGAGGCCCAGATCAACTCCATACTGAAGGACTACATGGGCGTAGATCGCTACATCAAGATGGACAAACTGCCCTACGATGTCATCCACCACATTGATATGCACATGAAACTGCTGGATGAGGAGACCCTGCTCGTGGGCCAATACCCCGAAGGCATCGCCGACGGCCCGCAAATCGAGGCCAACATTCAGTACGTGCTGTCCACTTTTAAATCGACTTTCAACGAGCCGTACAAAGTGCTTCGCATTCCCATGCCGCCCGGCTCCAACGGCACCTACCCCAGCAACGGCGGCCCGTACCGCACTTACGCGAACGCCGTTTTTGTCAATAAAACGGTGATTGTACCTTTTTACCAGCAGAAATACGACACTACCGCACAGCGCATCTGGCAAACAGCCATGCCCGGCTACAAGGTAGTAGGCATCAATTGCAACGCCATCATCGGCTCGCTGGGGGCCATTCACTGCATCACGAAGGAAATTGGCGTGGCCGAGCCACTGCGCATCGTACACCAAGAGTTGCCTTGCCAAGACAACAGCGGTCAACCCGGCGCTTACAGCGTCAACGCATTCATCCAACACCGGAGCGGTATCGCAGAAGCCACGCTGTACTACACCACCGACCTTTCTGGCACATGGAAAAGCACCGCGCTGTATCAGGGCATTATTGCCAACGGCGACTGGTTTGGCAGCATACCCACGCAACCCAAAGGCAGCACCGTACACTATTACATTGAGGCAAAGGCCGTTACGGGCAAAACCCTCACGCGTCCCCTC
>JAYSUY010000601.1:0-12202 GCA_043718855.1 Saprospiraceae bacterium
TTCAGGCGTCAAATGAATCCTATACTTTATCGACATTGATTTGAATTTTGAACCCCAAAGTTCAAACAAAACGACAACTTAAACTTTATTGACCACTACACAACTCAGGCTCAAATGACCTCCAAAAAGACTTGGCTTGTGTGGATGTCTCCGCTTCGCTGCGACATGACAATCCCACTTTTTAAAGTGACAAAGTAAAATTAGGAACGGTGCTGAATCAGGTTTTGAGGTCAACGTTTAACGTAGAGACCATGCTGGGTTCATATTGAGGGGGGATTTTTGAGGCAAATTTTATCCGCACCACATATGCCCTTCCAACGTATTTCCCACACGCCTACAGACCTGCTTGCCGCGTTCCGAGAGGCGGTCAAAGACCTACTTTACCTGAGCGAAACGGACGCACCCATCGTAGCGCAGTTGGTTTTGGCAGAAGAAACGGGCGAGGCTTTTTCCGCTCAAGATCTCCAAAAAATCTTCTACGACGAAGATGAAGACACTACCCAGCCCAGCCAGTTCAATTGGGCGGAAATGCACCGCGCCGACAGCAATGGCACACAGCAATTCTTCGGTCGTCGGTTGGATTTTATTACCACGTCGCCTGACAACCAAGTTCAATTCAGCCTGCCAGAGGAGCGCGAAAACGCGCTACGGTACCGCAGCCTCCGCGATCTGATGTTTGATAACCTGATGGATATGCGCTATTTCAGGGTAGAGTTGGCTGAGCCAGACACGGCACACAAGGACATTTATGTGGTGGGTCGCCATGTCGAAATCAACTTCAATCCAGACACCAACGAACTGGAAACCAAGCCATTGGATTGGATCGTACTCGCCACATACGTCGTCGAGACCTAAGAAACTTGCCGCTTTGTACCCGTTGCCGCAGCATACTCCGTAGTCAGTCCAACTCGACAGGATTGACTACTGAGGATGAGCATCGGATTGGTGGGGAAAGCAGAGAATAACACCGCGACAATGTTAAGTTTTTGGCCTTTTCGTAAACGTAATATTAAATCTGTGTAAAGTTTTTGAAAATTGAGCCTTGATTTTTTTAACAACATCACTCATCAAGGTTATCATGAAAGATATAGAACAGAAGTCGGAAGGCAGCCCTAAAGCAATATCTCCTGCGGCTGAATCCCTGCACAACAAAGTAATCGCTGCAGAAAAAAGCGTCCAAAAAGCATGGGCAGACTTCGAGAAAAAGAGCGCCGCTTATGAAGATGCGCTGAAGCAGTCACCTGACAAAATCACGCTCTTCGGCTTGCTGGCATCGGCTAAAATCGCCAAGTTCACCTATAAGATCAAGCGCACAGAGTACAAATTGGCGAAGACCACTTGGAAAGCAGCATTGAAAACGGACAAAACAGCCGTTGAAACCCCCAGCGAGGGTACCGCTAAAAAACACAAGTCCAAAAAAGCCGACCACAAAGCGCCCAAAGACACTGCTGCTAAAGGAAAAGGTAGCACCGGCCCTGAGGCTGGTGCATCTGCAAGTGCCAAGAAGGGTAAAAAGAAAGCACAGGCATAACGTAACGCTCTCCGCGATGCGTGCCTCAGCCCAAAGGTGCTTTGCTGAAACGCAGCACAGGTCGGATACCCTCCAACGACGATTGATCTTGTAACAATTGCTTGGCCCACTGGTCGAGTGCATCGTCGTTGTGCTCGATAAACTGCTCGGTGATGGCTCGTAGTCGGGTGATGTTCTCCGGAGTAGCATTATCCATCGCCCCAGTCCGTGCATCGGGCATATCGGGGTCGAGGCGCAAGTAATTGTGTTTCACACCAAGGTTAGCAAACACGTTTTTCACGATGTGGTGGGTGGTTTCGGCCACACCACCCATCATGATGTTGATGAGATCGGGTATGTTGAGCAGCGCGATGCGCTTCTGGAAGGCCCGTAGCCGGAAAGCGGGCCTCACCTTGCCTGTGCCCAGCGAGAGCAGCATCATGTTCATCGGGGTAAAATGCTCGGCTGTTTTGCCCACCTCGGCGATGGCGCACAGCGTGGGATTGTTGGCAAAGACTCCGCCGTCGACACAAGCGTGATGCACTTTAGAGGATGACAAAAAGGTGGCTGGCGCAAAATAACTCGGCGCGGCAGATGTGGCCCGGCAGGCATCGCGGACGTAAAAATCGCGGGCAGTATCCACTTCGTCTTCGTGGTCGTGGCGGCAGAAGAAGTATGTGGCCGCCAGTTCGAGGTGGTATGCCGGGATGAGGCAGGGCTTGAGCAGCTGACTCATTTTGGTGTTGCCGAGGTAGCGTTTGAGCAGCTGTTCCAGTTCCTTCACTTCGTAGCGGTCAGAAGCCAACCCCACGCCACCCAATATGCGGCGCAGCCGTGATGCTTTGAAAATGCTGGGGCCTTTTTCGCTGTAAAACTTGACGACATCAGCGGTGGAGTAGCGCGGGCGACCAGGGTTGTCGTCATCGGGCGTGAGCAGCAGTGCGGTGATGATGCCCCCGGTGCTGGTGCCGGCAAAAAAGTCGAAATAGTCCACGATTCGGGCTTCGGGGTTGTTGGAGTAGCGCTGCAGTTTGCGCTCCAAGTCAGCCAAAATCATAGCCGGGATGATGCCCAAGATGCCACCGCCGTCAATGGTGAGTACTCGTACCATGTGTGAAATGTGTGAAAGAATGTGGTCAATGAGTGGAATGTGGTCAATGTGCCGTCAGTTGCTCTACCCAAGCCCAATCTAGGGCTGAGCCGCCGCTCACCTTGGCTTGCTCGTCTAAGCGACGCAGTTGGAGGTGCTGCTTGAACAGCGGGTCAGCCTCGAAATCTGCCTGCTCCTCTGCCGTCATCATGCCGCCCTGGTGCATGAGTGTGATTTTGCTCGCATCGGATAGCCTACCGAAGTAGTCGGGATCGGTGCTGACGAGGTAGCGCTTTGCTGCGACGTGGCCCTCCACCAAGCGGCATATTTTTTCAGAAAAACTTTGCTCTCGCAAATACGCCGCGCCCTGTGCTTCGTGGCTGCGCACCCCGTAGATGCCCATTTGCTCCGTCTCCGAATCGGTGGGCAGCAGGTGGCCGACATCGTGCAGGAAGGCGGCGAGCACAAACTCTGGGTCTTCTGGATGCAGAACGCGGGCCAGTTCGGCGGTCTGTGTGGCGTGTTCAAGTTGGCTGACGGGTTCTCCGTCGTAGGCTTGGTGGCCGAGGTTGCGGTAGAGGTGGAAAGGCATGTACGTGGTGTCAATTTTTATGGAAAAACCCACCCTGCGGTGTTGAGCCGCAGGGTGGGTAAATATTAGACCAGCGGCAGACGGGCTGCCAAATCCTAACTATTTCAAATACCACATCTTCGAGTTCAGATCATCCGCGCCCTGACGAGCGACGGCGGCTTTGTAGCTCTCGGCGTTCAAAGCCTGCTCGCTGATGGGGTAGCGGAAGCGAACCGGGATTTTGTTGCCATTCTGGTTGGACGGGCCGGCTTTCAAGGCCGGGATGCCCGTGCGGCGCCAGTCAAACCATGCTTCCATACCTTGGAAGTAGAGCGAAATCCATTTCTGGAAACCGATTTTATTCAGTTTTTCCGTCGAAGTGCCTTCGTATTTCGTCTGTGCGCGGGTCAGGTAGTCGGCAGGAGGCGTGATACCGTAGAAAGCAAACGAACCATTCACGCCATTCTCGTAGAACGTTTTGGCATCGCCCGTGATCAGCCCCTTTTCAGCGGCTTCAGCCAGCAGGAACTGCAACTCTGCATAGGTCATAATTACACCTTTGGCAATAGCAAGTCCTTTTGTCGTCACGGCATCTTCATAATATAGGGTGCCAATGGTGGACTGTTTTTGTGGGCCACCATTGTACTGAAGCGCATCTACGTCGTTCAGGCCGTTGGGGATGCCCGAATACACTGGGTTGGGCGTGCCGATGGTGCTCGGTGTAGGGCGGAAGAAGATTGGCATCCGGGGGTCGCTGAGCGATTGCAGCGTGTCGAGCAGGGTTTTGCTGGCGCGGAATTCGTTGAAAGAGCCAGAACGTGCAGAGAACAGCGGAAACTGATCGGGTGAAGTCGCAGCGAAGGTGTAGACCCCGTTGTCGGCCACGCTGCCGAAGATCGGATTGGCCGTCGGGTTGTCCACAATGGCCTTCAAATCGGCACTCACATTGCGCTTGTTGCTGATGCGGAGCAGGTAGCGGATGCGGAGCGAGTTGGCGAGTTTTTTCCACTTCGTAGGATCGCCACTAAAAATGATGTCGCCCGCTACTACTTCACCGCTGGTGCCCAGTATGTCGTTCGCCTTTTTCAAATCAGCCAAAAGGCCGGTATAAATCTGCTCCTGTGGGTCGTAGGCCGCGAAGTTTTGCCCTGCTTTGGCCTGAGTCGCCTGCGAGTAGGGTGCATCTCCGTAAGCATCGGTGGCGAGCGAGAACATCCAGGATTTCAGCACGAGTGCGATGCCCTGGTAGTTTTTCTCCCCATTGGCTTCGCTCTGTGCGATGATGTTCTGCACGTCGCGCATGTTGTCGTACACGTTGTTCCAGATCGAAGTGATGTCGCCCCAGAGGTAGCGGTCTTCATTCACAAACTGGTTTTTGGCGGTGTGCTGGATCACGATGTTGCCGAGACCCCAGGTTTCGCCGAGCAGTGAGTTCATCATGTCGCGCTCAATTTGTGGCAACAGGAGGCCAGAGTTGACAGCGGTCGGTGCGTTGGGGTTGGTGTTGATGTCGTCGAAATCTTTGGTGCAGCCCGAAGAGAGTGCAATGAAGCCAAAGACGATCAACGATTTGAGCAAAATATCTTTCATGTTGTGTGTTGTTGAAAAGATGGTTGATGATGGTTGATAAAGTTTATAGGGTTGATAAAGTTGATGATCAACCTCATCAACCCTATAAACTTTATCAACTCAGAAGCGGAAGTTCACGTTCACGCCCCAGCTGCGGGTGGAAGGCAGTGCCACCGACTCTACGCCGGGGATGATCGTGCCGCCTGCTGTGGACGAGGTTTCGGGGTCAATGTGCGGCACATCGGTCCACAGCGCGAGGTTGCGGCCCACGAGGCTTACGCTCAAGTCGCGGAGCGAGGCTTTGCCCCACACGCGGTTAGGGATGGTATAGCCGAAGCGCAATTCGCGGAGTTTCACAAACGATGCATCGTAGATCACACCTTCCACCAAGCGGCGGCCCAGCGTGTAGGAAGTGTGCCATTCGCGGGCGCTCAATTCTTTCTGATTCGTAGCAAAACCGGTGGCACGCTCAAACTTCGAGCCATCGGCGCGGGTGATGGTTTCAGTACCCGTAACGATCAAGCCTTCACCAATCACACCGTTTCCTTCTACGCTGAGGTCGTAGCCATTGGCGCGGCCTTCGAGCGTCTCGATGATCTGCCCGCCTTCGCGGCCTACTGTCTGGGTATGCGAATACACCTCACCGCCGTAGCGTATGTCAAACAATACCCCAAGCGACAAACCTTTGTAAGTGAAGGTGTTGTTGATGCCGCCCAACCAGTCGGGGTTGTAATTGCCAAGTTTGATGCGCGTAGGTGTAGCCACTGGTTTGCCTTCTGTGTTGTACACCACTTGGCCCACGTTTACACCCGATGCATCGTAGAATGGAGAACTCGGATCGCTGCTCACGCGCTGGAAACCGATGCCGTACATGTCACCCATCTGCTCGCCCACGCGGGCCTCTACGGTGATGTAGCGGTTGGCCATGACGTAGTTGGAGACGGCTTGGCCCGAAACCGGGTCTTTGAAGAGTTCTTTCACTTCGCTGCGGTTGCGAGCAAAGTTGACGGCCACATCCCAAGAAAAATTGCGGGTCTTGATCGGTGTAGCGTTCAGGATGATCTCGATGCCTTGGTTCTGGATCAAGCCTGCATTGATGATACGGGTAGAGTAGCCAGACGTGTTGGAGAGTGCAATCGGGAGGATCTGGTTCTTACTCTGTGTGTTGTAGTAAGTGAAATCCAATCCAAGACGGTTTTTGAAAAAACGCACATCGAAGCCCGTTTCTACCGAAGTAGAAATTTCGGGTTTCAAATTGGCATTCACCAAGGTGGACGATTCGCTGTATGAAGGGCTACCCAAAACAGCCGTTTGGGCACTGTAAACAGCAGCCAATTGGTACGGATCGGTGTCATTACCCACCTGCGCAACACCAAAGCGGACTTTGGCGAACGACAGCACGTTGCTCTGGATTTTGAAGGCATCGCTCAGCACTGCGCTTAGGTTGGCAGCGTAGTAGAGGTAGCTGCGCGAATCACTGGGCAGGGTGCTCGACCAGTCGTTGCGGGCCGAGAGGTCGAGGTAGAGGTAGTTGTCGAAGCCCAATTGACCCGAAGCGTAGAGCGAGTTGATGCGCTTTTCCGAGTAAGGCGTGAGTGCGAGGTTTTGTACTGCTACGCGGCTGTTGCTGAGGGCGAAAATGCCTGGCACAGCGAGTTCTGGTGCGATTGCATCAGACAAACGGGTTACTTGGCGCATAGAGTTGCCACCCAAATTCACATTCAAGTCGAAGCGCTCGCTGAGTGCTTTTTTGTAACCCAACAAGAAGTCGAGGTTGGTCTCCGTGAAGCCGATGCGCTCTTCGCGGTAGCTGCCGCGCTTGAAGCGCTGTGTGCTGTAAGCGCGTTTGCGGGCACGGAATTCGTCGCTGGCATCCGTGCCACCACGCACCATCAGGCTAATTTCGTCGGTGAAGTCGTAGGTCAGTGCCACGTTGCCGAACACCCGGTTGATGTCTTGGCTGTTGGTGTTTTCGTACAGACCGAAGTACGGGTTGTCGTGGTAGTTGTAGTTGAAACCAAACTGGTTGAGGTCTTCACGGCCTGCCATCCAGTAGTCGCGCATCTCGGCTACATTCGCACCACGACCCAACCAGCAGTTGAACAAGTACATGATGTTCTCCGTGCCGTAGCTCAGGTTGGGGCGGTTGGCACTGGTGTTTTTCAGGTAGTTGATGACTGTGCGCACCTTCAGTTTTGGGCTGAGGGTGTAGCCACCTGCAAACGCAATGGTGTTGCGGTTGAGGTCGGTGTTCGGTACAGTACCCGTCTGGTCGAGCCAAGTGTAAGACAAGCGGAAGTCGCTTTTTTCGTTGCTGCCAGCCACTGACACGTTGTGTGTCTGGGTTACGCCAGTTTCGAAGAAATCGCGCACGTTATCAGGCCGAGCTACCCATGGGGTTGCCTGAATGTCGCCGCGAGCGGCCAACTGCTGGTTGATGTTAACTGGGCCAATGACTGGGAACAGGTTGCCCACATCACCGCCCCGGAAGCCATTGCTGGTTGGAGATTCGAACTGCTTGATGAGTTGGCCATCAAATTTTGGCCCCCAGCTCTCGTCCACGCCATCTGCTGAGCCGCCGCCGTTGCCGTCTTTGAACTCGAACACGCCCAAGCCCTGTCCGTACACGTTCTGGTACTCTGGCAAACGCAACACGTTCTCAAATGTCAAGGTTGAGTTCACCGTCACGCCGATGCCCTTCGTACCCTTGCCCGATTTGGTGGTGATCAGGATCACGCCGTTGTTGGCGCGCGAGCCGTAGAGGGCCGCTGCACTGGCACCTTTCAGCACCGTGATGGACTCCACATCGTCGGGATTGACGAAGCCAGCTCCGTTGCCGTAGTCGGCATCTTGGAAACTGTTGCCCGATGAGCCGCGCTGCTCGTTGCTGATCGGCACACCGTCCACCACGAAGAGTGGCTGGTTGCGGTTGAGGTTCAGCGAGCGCTCGCCCCGGATGGTGACGCGGGCCGATGAGCCGATGCCCGATGGGTTGCCCACGATGGTCACACCAGCCACTTTGCCGGCCAATGCGCTCACGATGTTGGTTTCGCGGGCCTTGTCGAGGTTCTCGCCCTTCACTTCCTGCACGGAGTAGCCCAGCGATTTTTTCTCCCGGCTGATGCCGAGCGCCGTCACCGTCACCTCGCGGAGGCGGTTGTCGGGCTGTAGTTCAATCGTGATATTGGCGGTGTTGCCCACCGTCAGGGTCTGGGCTGAGTAGCCGACATACGACACCAGCAGCACCTCGCCCGCACGGGCTTCCACGCTGAACGCGCCCAGCACATCGGTCGCCGTACCGCGAGCCGCGCCCTGCACAGCCACAGTTGCGCCTGTCAGGGCTTCTTTGGTTTCAGCGTCCACGACGGTGCCGCTGATACGCTGTGCCGAGGCGGTCGCCAGACACAGTAAGGTAATGACAAGGGTGCATACGGCACCCTTGAAGGTTTGGTAAAAAGCCTTCATAAAATGGAAAATGTTTAGTGTAGAAAAAACGATGATTAAGCCTGTCGGCTAAAACTGCCCCGAAAGCGAGTGCCAGAAAAATCGGGGCGCAAACAACTTGTCCGAAATGGACACTTACAGCGGCAAATGTAGAATCAGGTCGCTCGGACGGGAGTCAGAAGGCAGGTTAAGTTTGGATTAAGTTGCTGATTATTAGTTTTCTATGTGAATCGAATGTAAAGAAAATGTTTCGCGAACGTTACCATACAAGCCCGCCCAACGGGAAACAGGATGGCCAAATTTTTGAAGGAGCCGCCCGCTACAATCGTTCATTTTTCGTAACAACTTAGGCAGCCCTTTTGACCGCCCACCGCGACAACAATGGGACACGGATTGGACAGATAAAACGGATTCAAACAGATTTCACCTCAAAATCTTTTTGAATCCGTTTTATCTGTCCAATCCGTGTCCCATTGTTGTCGCGGTGGGTCGGGCGGCTAAGTTGTTACGAACGATGAATACCTGGCCACCACCTGAGCATCGTAACTTTACCTTGGCCCTCAGTTCTCTCTTGTTTGCTCCAGTGACCTATCGTAAAAATGACGCAATGACGAAGATACTTTTCACCCACTCCTACTTTTACCGCTTCGACCCGAAGCAGTGGAAAACCGCTCAGCCCTACCCACCCTACGGCACGATGTACGCCGCTGCGGTGATGCGCGAGTGTGGTTTTGAGGTAAAAATTTTCGACACCGCCCTGCGCCACTCGCCCGCCGAACTGTTGCCGGTGCTGGAAAAAGAACGCCCGCGGCACCTCGTGATCTACGACGATGGCTTCAACTACCTCACCAAAATGTGCCTCACTCGGATGCGCGAAGCCGCGTTCGAGATGGCCCGAATGGGCAAGGCAGCGGGCTGTACGGTCATCGTGAGCAGCAGCGACAGCACCGACCACTGGGAGCAATACTTGACTGAAGGTGCTGATTTTGTGATACTTGGAGAAGGAGAAGCAACGCTGCGGGAATTGATTTTTGAGTTAGAGGGTAGGGTAGGGGAGAAAGAGGCTCATGGTGATTTTTCCAAAATACAGGGCATCGCCTACCAAACCTCAAACCCCAAACTTCTACCCGCCGAAGTGATTTCGCCGTTGCAGGAGGTTATGGGGGAGAACACCCCTACTTCGCCGGAGGCTACAGCGGGTAAAAGCGCGGAGGTGGGTCGAACTTTGATATTCAAACTTCAAACTCAGCCCCGACCCGTCCTGCACGACCTCGACACCCTGCCCGATCCAGCCTGGGATTTGGTGGATTTGGAGCCGTACCGCCAGATTTGGGTGCGGGCACACGGCTCTTGGACGCTCAATTTGGCCACCACGCGCGGCTGCCCGTACAAGTGCAACTGGTGCGCCAAGCCCATCTATGGCAACCGCTACAACTCGCGCAGCCCGGAGCGTGTGGCCGCTGAAATCGAGATGCTCACCACGCGCTACGGGGTGCGGCAATTCTGGATGGCCGACGATATTTTTGGGCTAAAACCCGGCTGGGTGCAGCGATTTAGGGATGTGGTGCAGGAGCGTGGTTTGCATTTCGAGTACAAAATACAGAGTCGTGTGGACTTGCTGCTGAAGGAAGACACGATAAATGCGCTGGCGGCCTCCGGCCTCCGCCAAGTGTGGGTGGGGGCAGAGAGCGGCTCTCAAAAAATACTGGATGCGATGGACAAGGGCACCACCGTCGAAGAGATACACCAAGCGACGGCTTTGCTGAAAAAGAAGGGCATCGAGGTGTGTTTTTTCCTCCAATTCGGCTACCTCGGCGAGACGAAGGAGGACATCGCAGCCACCGTCCGAATGGTGGAAACCCTGCTGCCTCACGACATCGGCATCTCGGTGAGTTACCCGCTGCCGGGCACCAAATTTTATGAAAAAGTGCAGGGTATGCTGGGAGAGAAGCAAAATTGGGCAGTTTCCGACGACTTGGCGATGATGTACCCCGCCACATACTCGTCTGCTTACTACCGCCGCTTGCACCGCTGGGTACACAAGCGCTTCCGGCTTCGGCAGGGTCAGGCTGCGCTGCGCCAAGTGCTGCAAACGGGCCGAGGCGACCTGCGCCGGGCCTTGCGAACCCTGTACTACGCCCCGGCAGCAGCGGTAGATGCTTGGCGGCTGGAGCGACTGGCCACTTAGTTCTACTTTGTTAGATTAAAAAAGTGGGATTGTCATATCGTAGCGAAGCGGAGACATCCACACAAGCTAAGTCTTTGGGGAGGTCACCTGAGTCGGGGTTGTGTAGATATCTCCGCTTCGCTACGATATGACAATTCGTTTTTCTCTAATCTAACAAAGTAGAATTAGGAATCACTCCTTAAGGTGCTGATTTGTAAAAACTTAGTCTCCTTCATACACGACAACAATGGGACGCGGATGGAACGGATGAGACAGAGAAAAAACGGGTTTAGGGAAAAAACCTGTCCTAAACCTATTTGATCCGTTCCGTCCGCGTCCCATTGTCGTCGTATTTCAGCACCGTTCCTAAACAGGGAGTATGGCCTCGCTACCTCACGCTGCATTTCGGTTGCTGTCGAGTTTGATCAAAACCGCCATCATCAGCGTGAAGCCGATGAGCGACGAGCCGCCGTAACTGATGAACGGCAGCGGGATGCCGATGGTGGGAAAAAGCCCCATCGTCATGCCGATGTTCACGATGAAGTGCATGAAGATGATGCCGGCTACGCAGTAGGCGTAGATGCGGGAGAAGTTGGAGCGTTGCCGCTCGGCCACCACCGAGATGCGCCACAGCAGCAGGGTGAAAAACGCGATGAGCGATACTACGCCCACGAAGCCGTGCTCCTCGCCGACGGTGCAGAAAATGTAGTCGGTCGTCTGCGCTGGCACATAGCGCAACTTGGTCATGTTGCCCTCGAACATCCCCTTGCCCATGAAGCCGCCGGAGCCGATGGCCATTTTGGAGTGGATCACGTTGTACGCCGAGCCTCGCGCATCGGCAGCGGCTTCGGCGGGTTTGAGCCAGATTTTGATGCGCTGCTGCTGGTGTGGCGCGAGCAGGCTGTAACAGGCGAAATTGGCCGAAAAAACCAGCGCGATGCCCAGCGTCAGCACCAGCAGCATGATCTGCAATTCGCGCTGAATGAGGCTGTTTTTACTCAAATAATTGCTAAAAAAAGCACCCAGCAGCAGCAGGGTGTGCGGTAGCAGCACAAGCAATGTGGAGTACGGCACTGTCGCTGGGTCTATGGCCGACTTCTCCAAAAACCAACCGAAACAGGTCGGCCACCAGATGGTGAGCGGCACCAACAGGGCGAACACGCCCCACCAGAGCCAAGTTTTCTCTCGAAAGCGGCTGATGAGCAGGAAATTGCCGATCATCAGCAGCCCCGCTGCCACGTAGGGCGGATCGAAGGCCAAGCCTAAAATAACCAGCGCGATGGTGCCGAAGCCCAACGAATACCACCCGGAAGGCAGCCCTTCACGGTACATAACCAACAAAAAAGAAGCGAAAACCAGAGCCGATCCTGCATCTTTTTGCAACACGATGAACAGCACTGGTAGCAACAGGATCAGCATGGCGATGATGCGGCTTTTCCACTCGCGCAGGTTCACGCCCGTCGAACTGAGGTAGCCAGCCATCGCTAAGCAGGTGCCGAACTTGGCAAGTTCTGCCGGTTGCAGGGAGAAGCCGCCGAACTGATACCAGGCGTGGTTACCGTTTACCTCTCGGCCAAAAATCAGGGTGCCCGGCAGTAATACGATGGTAATCAAGTAGATGATCATCGCAAACGTTCGCCAAAAGGCCCAGTCGGTCATCAGAATGACGAACGTTAGCGCGAAGCAGACGATGATAAAAAACATTTGCTTGCCAGCACTGGTCTCCAAATCGAAGAGGTTGAATGGTCGCTCCGCATCATAGCCTACCGTGTAGATCATCAGCCAGCCAATGAGTACCAGTGTGGCGTACAGCACCACCAAGCCACGGTCGTAGCCTCCAATCGGCAATGG
>JAYSUY010000602.1:0-4172 GCA_043718855.1 Saprospiraceae bacterium
ACACAAGCCAAGCCTTTTGGGAGGTCACCTGAGTCCGGGTTGTGTAGATATCTCCGCTTCGCTACGATATGACAATCCCACTTTTTTAAAGTAACAAAGTAGAACTAAGCGTTGACCAAACAATTGAAACGCCTCACTCTCCCGCCTTCACCACTGTTTTCAGCAGCAGCACTGCGCCGCCCGGCACCTCCAAGCACAGCCTGTACACGCCTGTCGGCAAACCGCCCGTCAACACCTGCACATCCGTCTCGCCCGCCGCCACCTGCACCGGCTGCGCAAGCGCAAGGCAGCCCAGCACATCGCGCAGCACCAGCCGCCCCTCGAAGTCTGTGATGCTTTCCAACCGCACTTGCAGCGCATCACGGAACGGCACAGGCGACACCGACACCGCGCTCACCCCGCCGCCCGGCTCCGACACCCCCGACACTAATGGGCAGGTTGCGCCCCTGCGGATTTGCCCCCGAATTTCGCCAGTTGGGAAATCGGGCGAGTGGATGATCATGTACGTACCGCCATTTTCAATCAGCACACCTTCGCCCGCTTTGAGAGCGCCTAAACCTGAAATCAGGGGCACTTCGGTACTCATCGGATACAACTCCGCGCCGTTTTGCCCCGGCGGAGCCTTCTGGATGTGGGCCTCAGTGGGCAGCCCACCCAAGCCATCGGTCATCACCAAATAGTTGATGTAGCAATCAGCCTGATCCACCGAAAACATCGCCATGCCCAGCGCAGCGCTGTTGTTGGATGGCACCATCTGGCTGCCACAGAGGTCGAAAGCGTAGCCTTTTCGGAGGTTGGTTTTGAGTTGCCCCCTGATCTCGCCGTTCGGGTAGGCAGCGGTACCGACCTGGATGTACAGTCGATTCTCCGCAAAATCAGTCAGCCCGGATGGGCTGATGGGGTAAGTTTTGGTGTACACGCCTTGCAGCGGGGTGCTTTGTAAATCGAACAAAACCGTGCCGTTGGTGCCCGCAGCACCCACACGGACAGTGGCTGATGTAGGTACGATGCCAGAAATGCCGACCGTAGTGGTGAGGCTGTCGAGCGTGGCGTTCGGGACGGTGTGGCTCATGGCAAAGCCCGTCGAAGACGGCGGTGGTGGCACCTGTTGTAGCCGATTTACGGAGGAAAACGAGCAAAAATGGCCCAAAAAAGAGAGTTGTCCCCTCACCTCACCATTGGGGAAAGCCGCGGTCTTCACCACTATGTAGTACTTGCCCTTGCCGCATTTTTCGAGAAAATCGGCAGGTACCTCGTCCGTCTCGAATATGCCTGTGAGGCCGCCCGGCACTTGGCTGGGTATATCGATGACCACAGGCCCGACGGTACCCGGCGCGGCTTCGCAGATGCTGGCCCCAGTGATCGGCCCGCTCAGCCCAGTTACCGAGAAGGCAAAATACACGTCGTCGGCCCCCTTCGGGAAATGTAGGCCGCCGAACACGATACCCGGCGAGTTGGTGGGCGGCACCATTTCGGCACCCGTCAGTACGCCCCGATATTCGAGGTCGGTCTCTGCCTCCACTTGGCCGCGCAGCTCGCCCTGCGGGTGGGCGCTGGTGCGGATGCTGGCGTACAGGCGGTCGTTTTGCAGGTGGCGAAACAGGCTCGGCGGCACGGCCAACTCGCCCTGCACGCGCCGCCCGACGAGGATCGGCGCGAGGTTGAGCAGCGTGTCGCCCGTGTCGCCTTTTTTTCCGACATGCAAATACGCCCCGGTTACATCGCCTTCGAGCCGCGTAAGCAGCCCGCTCACGGTGACTTTGCTCCGGTCGGCGTTGAACAGGAAGGTGAGCAGGCCCCGCCCTTCGGTGGCGACGGCTGGCACTGATTCGCTGCCGCTCAGGTCGGCGTAAAAAATCAGGTGGGGCAGTTGGGCTTGGAGGGGAGCGGCGGCCAGTGCGATGGCGACGCAGAGGAGGTAGAGTTTGTGCATGGCGAGTAGTTTGTTTGAACCCGCCACAAACTTACTGCATGGCGCGGTTTTTTTGTGCCTGTACAGATTTGTGTGTCGAGTAAAAACTTAGTCGCCCGTGTCAACCCCACCCCGACCCCGACCCCAACGGGCAGGGTCGATTGGTTCTGTTTTTTACAGCGGCAGAGCCGCGAGATATTTGTAGAAACCCGAAATTTTTAGTTCAAAAGGTGCAGCGCACCGCCATGTTACCGAGTTACGGTGCGCTGCACCTCATTCATCGGGGCCTAAAACGCTACAAATATTTTGGTGCGCTGCACCATTTTTCAGAACCAATCGGCCTCTCTCCGCCGAGGCGGAAGGGGAGACGAGACGCAACACACGTCTCGGTGTTTGTCTCGGTGTATTCCGTGTCTCCCCTTCCGCCTCGGCGGAGAGGGGTCGGGGGGGGGGTTGATAAGGGCGGCTAAGTTTTTCCTCTGTCGAGACAATACCCACCGCGCCCCCTCACATCACCTGATACCGCCGCAGCCACTGCTCGAACAGCGGCACCCGCAGCCGAACCTCGCCGCCGCCGCGCAGGATGAACCCGTGGTCTTCCAGCACCAGCAGCGCCCGCTCGTCGGTCGGCATCTCGCCGTTCAGGATTTGGCGGACGGCCGGTTTCAGCGCCCGGTTTTCGCAGAATTGCCCCCAAAAAATGTTGATGACCCCGTCGTCGGGCATCATCACGGCGCGGCGGAGGGCTTCGTCGTAGTCGGCTTCGACCACGTTGCGGCTCGTGCGGCCAGTCTTGTTCACGATGGTGACCACCTCGCGGCAGATTTTTTGGAGCAGGCAAGGGTGGCCCTGCGTCTCGTGGTACATCCGTTCGAGCAGCTCGGGCGGATAGTTCAAATCCACCACCCGGATGAGTTTCAGCGAGTCCTCGTGGCCGAGGTAATCCACGAACAGCCGCTCGGCCTGCACGAAATACTCCGCCCAGTTGGGGCTTTTGAGTTCGGAGAAGAAGTCGGCCCCCGCGAACAGAAACACCACCCGGTTCTGGCTTTGCGAGTAGGCGCGCATGGCCGACAGCAGCGCCCCGCCTTGCGCCGGGTCGCTTTGCAGGATGCGGTGGAACTCCTCGTACTCGTCTATGGCAAGCACGATTTTAGCCGGGTGCTGGTCGGCGATGGCTTCGAGATCGGTGCGGAACTGCTGCCAAGCGTCGAGCCAGCGTTGGTGATTGGTTGATTGGTGATTGGTGATTGGTTGATTGGTGATTGAGGGGACTGGCATTTCGGTTTCGGGGTTTTTGATGCCCAAAGTTTCGCGCACCCGCCCCATCAGTTTTTGCAGCAGCGCGGGCAGCGATAGCCCCGGCTGCTCCTGCATATCGTAGGCCACTACGGTGAAGCCCCGGTCGAGGATGGTGGGCAGGAAGGCGATGAGCGAGCTCTTGCCCACGCGCCGCTGGCCTTGCACAAAAAACAGCGGCATCTGCACGGCGGTCACCACCCGTTTTTTGAAGGCATCGCGCAGGTCGTTGCGACCGAGGAAGAGGGCGCGGTCGTCGGGGCGGAGTTTTTCACCGCCCCGGTAGAGGTTGGCGGCAATAGGCTCTTCGGCGGCGGCTTCGAGGTCGAGGTCGCGGAGCCGGTCGGCGGCGGATTTTTTCCAAAGTTCGAGGGCCTTCACGAAGTATTGCCCCCAAGAGTGGGGCTGGCGGAGCGCGAGGTCGTAGAGCGCATCGAGTTCGGTGGAGAACTTGCGAAAGTAGGCGACGCGGATTTGGACGTTGGATTCCTGCTCGAATTCGAGGAGGCGGAGGCGGGTGGTTTCGATTTGGGGATGCCAGTCGGAGGAGGGCAGCGGGACAACGCGGCGGCTGAGGTTGATGAACCAAAACTTGTCCTCATACCACACAGCAGCGTCGTCCATTTCAGGGAACCCTTTGAGTGCGGCTGGGTGAAGGCGGTTTTTGCGCCACTGGCCCGCTGTGCTGGCCAACTGGACTTGCCAAGCCAGTTGCTTTTGCAAACTTCTCCTTTTGAACAAAAACTGGCTGAACTCCCTGCCTTTTTCTGGCTCTTCGTAGGCTTGTTTTTGAAAACTCTCCTCCATGCCCCACAAGCGGAAAGAGATGCTCCCGTCGCGCAAGTGCGGGTTTTTTTCAAAAGAGTCGCAGATTCAAGGTTCAAATGCAACAGCCGGGGGGGGCTGCGAGGATTTGTATAAGAACTCTATTGGAGACAAGAAACCGAGTGATTTGCGTGGC
>JAYSUY010000603.1:0-4170 GCA_043718855.1 Saprospiraceae bacterium
GTCGTAGAACAGCCGCCGACCCAGCGCCACGCGGCTTTGGGTCAGCACGTTGTCGGCTGGTACGACCGGAGCCGGAAAACCCACGGGGACGCGCAAGGCGTACTTGTCGGTTTCGAGCGGGAGCGACTGCTGAGGGTCGTCTTTGCGAAAGGCAGAAAGGCAGAAAAATCAGCCCGATGAAAAGGCAGGAGGTGCGCATGGGAAAAGGTGGTTGCCTACACCTGCTTAAACACCAGCCCCTCGCCCGGCAGCAACTCCGGTATCGAAATCGCCCCTGCCTGAATCCTTCGATCCATGAGGTAAGTTTGCTCGGTCGAAAAGTGCAAAACCCAGTCTCCCTCTGGCGCAACAAAACTCAGGTCGGTTTGCAAATTAGCCGTATCTAAATTGGCGACAAACACGAAGGCTGGAGCCGCCGCCTGTGTCCAAGCGATGACCTTGCTTTCCCCTGTCGGGTCGGGCGGCAGCAGCCAGCGGACAGGCTCATTTTGGATGAACGGGGAAATTTCTTCCGACAACATTTTTTGGCGCAGCAGGCTGGCGTGCAGCCTCCGGTTTTGGCCCCACTGGTAGGGGCCGACGGTGCCTTTCGGCCCGTCGTCGAGGTGAAAAACGTAGAGTTTGGTGTAATGCTCGTTGGGCGCAGGCGTGGGGTGTGGGTCGCGGCACTCGAAGCCCAGGGCCATGTAGGAGGGCATATCCGTCAGGAAAAGCGCCAGAAAATAGCGAATCTCGTTGCCGGTGAGGTAAAAACGGTCGAAGCGCGGGTCGTCCTTGTCGCCGGTAAGGATGGTGAAATTGGGAGCGAACCGTCGGGTTTCGAGCCAACGGCGGTACTGCGCGAAGTCCTGTACAAACTTGTCCGTGCCGACGGGTTC
This sequence comes from Saprospiraceae bacterium, assembly GCA_043718855.1. Taxonomy (GTDB): domain Bacteria; phylum Bacteroidota; class Bacteroidia; order Chitinophagales; family Saprospiraceae; genus M3007. Next base: position 879 of record JAYSUY010000603.1, read on the forward strand.
TGACTGCAAATCGCCGAGCGTAGAGTCGGCGAAGGAGGCTTCCAGGTGGTCACACTCGTCGCCGTAGGCCATCGTGCCGGGCGGTGCCAGGAAACTCTCGGCGAAGTAGCCAAACCAGGGTTTTTCGCGCAGCACGGCCTGCTTCACCGCGCCCAGCAAGTCGTAGTAGTCGTCGCGCTGGGCGGGTACACCTTCGGGGCGCATCTGAACGTGCGACATATCTCCGCGCATGAAATCAAAATCGAACTCGGCCTGAATGCGCCGGTACCGTTCGCAGATGTAGGCCCATGCACCATAGTTCGGGCGGCTGAAATCGAGCGCCCAGTCGCGGTTGTCGTCATGGCTTTCGTAGAGTTTGTAGCGGGCCAGCGGGCCGAACACCCTCGACATGGATTCGGGTTGGGTGATGCGGTAGTCGTGCCAGATGCGGCCTTCCTCGTCGGTGGTTTGGGCCTCCGGGTTGGGGTCCACTTCGATGCCCCGGTAGGGCGGGGCCATGGTGGCCGGCACGGTTTCGTAGCCGTGCTCGCACAGCATATCCACCATTGCTTTGCGGCGGTGGAGGCGACCTTCGTAGTCGTATTTTTCTCCAAAAAGCATCAGGAGTCGCTCTTTTTCAGTCAAATCTTCAAAAAAAGCGTCGATACCGCTGGGCATGGGAGCGGCAGCGACCGTGCTGCCACGTTTTTTCAGGAAGTCGAAAATCACTTGTTGCACTGCGCGGTGCAAGTCGCCGGAGTGGTTGATGATGGTTGTGCTACGCCGTTGGAGCCACTCGAAATACTGGGGGTTGGCAAGGGCCATTTCGGAGAAACGGTCGGTGTGTGGCACCACATCCATGCCCACCGATTTGCCCAGCAGGTGCAGCAGGTTGACAACGACGCGGAGTTGCTTTTCCACTGTGCTCAAGTGCGGCATGGCCTCGGCCAGTACGGAAGAGTAAAACTCTGGGTTGATGTTGAAACTGGACGGCCCGTAGAGGCTGGACACCACGCCCGGCTCCCAGATGGGCAGGATGTGGATGGCGTTTTGCGCCGTCGGCAGGGTGAGTGTGTAGGGGATGATGTTCCAGAAACTGCCAATGGTGCGGACGTTGATGCCGACGGTATTGGCCGTTTTGATCCAAGCGGTTGGCGAGCAGTGAGGAGTGAGGCCATTCTTCGCACTTCGCGGTTCGGCAGGTAAAGACGAGGAGTGAGGGGCCGGGACTTTAGCCGCTGGGTCGAGAGCGGTGTAGAGGTCGGTACCAAAGCGTTTTTCCAGCAGCCGCAGCACCTCGTAGAAGGGCGTATGGAGCGCATCTTCCGGCATCAAATGAAGAAAGGGGGCAAAGGAGGTGGAACGCGGCTCAGAATGTGGTTGCACTATGAAGCAGGTTTTAGCAGTTGTTTGAGTAAAGGGCCGACTGAGATTTGAAGATTGAGCAAGGAAGTATTTGCAAAATCACCGAGAAACCAAATTTTTTTTCAGGGTTTTACCTGATAAAAGAATCAGGGCTTGATTTTGAACGAGCAGACAAACATTTAACAGCCTATACTGTTCCAATTGTCTGCTCAAACGACCGATATTCGCTGCTGCTAAGGTAAAAAAGAACGACGACCAATCGTTTCTCCCTTGCATTTAAGATGCTGAACACATCACCGAAGCCGTGTCTCCCTCGGCTTTTTGCAACGCGCTGCTGCTGCTATTTTCTTCTGCCATAGATGCGCGCTGCCACCTAATCCGCTCGCCGTTAAATGAGTGTCCGTTGAGCAGTTTTTGCCATCGGGTTCGTTTCTATTTTACCAAACAGCAGAGCAGATTTTTTCCATAACCGATTTAATTGCAACCGTTTACCATGATTTACAAGATTAAGCTTAAAAACTCGGACGACACGGTTCGGATAGACGACCGCGTGTACGAATGGATCACCAGCGATCCTTACCTGCTCAGAGTGGACTTCATCAATAACCTCCGAAAACATTCCAGCGGCTGTGTAGTGTTTCAAAAAACTTGGAAAAAAAACGATGGCGAATACAAGACCGAGACGATTTATCTCCACAAATTGATCGCTGAAAAATTCCTCCCTGACCAAAAAACGGACGACCGCCGTTTGGTGGGTGCCAAGAACGGCGACAAGTTGGACTGCCGCCTCTCCAACCTGCTTTATCGCTCGCGCGCAGCCGCCAGCCGCCAGCGCAAAGCCACCAGCAACACGGGCTACACGGGGGTGTACCGCGAACACAACCGCTTCCGTGCGGTGATCTCGATACACGGCAAAACAGAGCACATCGGGATGTTTGAAAGCCCTGAAGAGGCCGCTGCTGCATACAACAAGCGCTCCAGAGAGGCTTACGGCGACGAGGGAAAAGTGAACAAAATGACCGGCGTGGCAGTGAGCCGCTGATTTCACTACCTTCGCCGCCGCTTTGCTAATCCAGTCATTTTTTTGAATACTTCCTGCCGCGGACGCTGTACTCGGCCCCACTTCTGCCTCTGGCGCGAAGCGAGGCCGAGTACAGCCTTTTTGCATTTCAAAACCTTTCGTTAATCGTTTTGTCCGGCGAAAGAAACCGAGGTTCTGCCCGTTTCCCGGCCCGCATCAAAACCACACTTGCCCATGAGATTCGTCATTTTTACCCGCCGCAGCTTCAACGAAGGCGGGGCGACACTTTTGTCATTGCGTCACTGCATCATTGCGTCACTATTCCTCCTTCCTCACATCCTTTCCGCCCAAGCCCCCGTCGAAATCTGCACCAACGGCCTTGACGACGACGGTGACGGACTGATTGACTGCTACGACCAGGACTGTACCTGTACCGGGCAGTGCGACAGTTTTTACTACACCACCTGCAATGCCGATTGCTTTTTTGTGCCGCCTTGCGCCAACATCTCGCTCGGCATACAGTGGACGAGCGAAGCGGAAACCAACACTTATTCGCCGCTTGTGGCTGGCGATATGGACCGCGACGGCATTCCAGAGGTCGTCACTTACGAGTGTGAAAAACCCGATCTGTACATCATTGACGGAGCAACGGGCAAAACCAAAGTCCACATCGTGGGGCCGACCTACTGGGAGGGCGGCACCGGGGTGGCCATAGCCGACCTTGACCACGACGGCTACGGGGAAATCATCATCACCGGAAACGACCTGCGCCTCTACTGCTACGAGCACGACGGTACACTGAAATACGTCAGCACATCGCTGGTTGGCTACCACCCTCGTTACCACTACACGGTACCCAGCATTGCGGACATGGATCACGACGGCTGGGCAGAGGTTGTCATTGGAAATCAGGTGTTTAACGGCCAG
>JAYSUY010000604.1:0-4163 GCA_043718855.1 Saprospiraceae bacterium
TTCGGCTTTGATGAACTGGAAGTCATCGGCGGGCGCAGGCACTGGCGGGATGCCGATCTCCTCGCCCATGCGGTCGCTGACAAACCCGATGCGGAGCCATGTGCCCTCTGCCCAGAGGCGCAGGTGTGGCGAAACCTGAACGCTGCCCTGCAGGCTGAGCGAGCGGCCCGACAGCCGTTCCAGCCCCACGTTGAGCGGGAAAGCCAAACCTCCGTTGATGCCCACCTGAAAATTGTTGGGCCTCGAGAGCAGCAGGTGCTGGGCCAGTGTTTTCTTCTGCTTTCTTACAAATTTTGGGGCTTCGGCCAGCAGCAAGCCTGGCGTTTTTAGCGCAGGAAGCAGCGGCTCGAACGCGGTGGGGAGCGGCTGCAAGCGCTTATCGGCCAAGCGTTTTTCTATCCATGCTTTGTCGGTTTCAGCGGTATTTGGGGAGGCGGACTGTGCGGCTAACGGCCCTGCTGCACTGTCGCGGAAGACGGGGTTTTCCATGCTGCCCATTGGCACAGGTGGGGGCGAAGTAAGCAAGCGGCTTTCCTGTGGAACAGTGCTGCCGCTCGCAAAGGCCACCGAAGTCGAGAGGTATTTGACCACTGTATGCTGCACAGTTTTGGTCAGGTACACGGTATCCGTTCGCCGCTCCAAGCGGGTGAGCCAAACCGTGTCTGGGCGGCTCTGGAGCGCGACTATTTCTTTCTCCGTATTTTTCAGTGCCTTGAAAAACAGGGCGTTGGACATCAGCGAGAGGGCGCACACCGGTGCTGCCACCCACCACAACACGGCCCCTGCTATCCGCTTGCGGCGTTTGCCTTCGAGCCGGTTTTTCAGGTCGCTCCAATCCTGCTCCTTGAAGGCTGGCTCGGTGCGGCCATCCAGATTTTCGCGGAACTGCTTGAAAAAATTGTCCATGAGTATAATGTGCTAATGTGGCCCCGCCTACGCTTAGGCTTCGGCGGGTAAAAATGTGCTAATGTGCCGCGCCCCAGTTTTCCAACTGGGACACAGCATGTGGCACGCGGCTGTGCAGTGTATGTTTCTTGTCTTGTCCTGTCTGTTGAAGCAACAACTCGCGCAATTTTTCTTTGGCTCGGGCTAAATTTGATCTGGAAGTGCTTTCGCTGATGTGGAGCATTTCGGCGATCTCTCGGTGGTCGTAATCCTCCATGACGTAGAGGTTGAACACGAGGCGGTACACCGGCGGCAGTTGCTGCACCAGCGGGAGCGCGTCCTCGTCGGGCGAGAGTATGGGCAGGGGCAGTTCTTCTGCCGGGAGGTCGTGAGCAGCGTCCAAGTCCAAATGGGCCGGGAGGCGGCCATTGGCCCGGTGGTGATCAATAGCGGTGCGCACCAAGATGCTCCGCAGCCAAGGCTTGAAGGGCTTGGTGGAGTCGTAACTGCCGAGTTTAGAAAAAACTTTCAGGAAGGTGTCGTTCAGGATTTCTAATGCCTCCGTGCGGTGGCGGGCGTAGCGCAGGCTGACGCTCATGCCATAGCCGTGGAAGTGTTCGTACAACTTCCGCTGGCTGTTGCGCTCGCCCCGGCGGCAGCCGTCGAGGAGGAGCGAGAGATGGGTGGTAGTGTCGGGCATGGTCTCGTTCATTGCCCATACGATTGCTGCAACGCGAAACGCTGCGTGGTGGAAAAAAACTTACCCGACCGTTGGTCTAACGCGCTCGCTGAGGTAAAAATGCCACAGCATTCGGATGCCTACGCTGCGCCAGGGTCGCCAATGCTCGGTGCTAGCGGTGAACTCGTCGTGAGGCGGTCGTTGGGGCAGGTTTTTCAAAACTTTGAAGGCTTCGAGCAGGGCAATGTCGCCTTTCGGTAGGATGTCGGGGCGGAGCAGGCACTCCGACAGGTAGATGTGTGCCGTCCAATCTCCAATGCCTTTGAGTTGTTTCATTTGGGTTATCACGGCTTCGTCGGGGAGTGCGCCGAGGTGTTCAATATTAAAACTGCCGCTCTCGACAGCCTCGGCGAGTAGGCGGGTGTAGCGCATTTTTTGTCGGCTAAAACCCATAATGCGCAGGTCTTCGTCGCTGACTACTAGGAACTTGACTGGTGTAACTGGGCCAATGGCCGCTTGCAATTTGGCAAATGCGGCATTGGCCGATGCCAGTGAAACCTGCTGTTCCAAGATGATGTGTACCAGCGTAGAGAAACTTGGCTCGCGTGCCCAGAGGGAAGGGTAACCGTATTTTTTCAGTACAAAATCCAGCGCCTCGTCGCGCTCGGCGAGCCAGTGGGCGGCGGAGCGAAGGGTATCTTCGTTGAGCATTACTTCGTCAGTTGTTGGAATACGTCCTCCACGCTGTATGCCTCCTTGTGCAATTCGAGCAGGGTGAGGCGGTGGGCGACGGCGAATGCGAAGAGTTCAGCGCGGATGTCGTGGTCAGATGAAGAAGCCAATTGCCAGCGGTTTTGGCCTAAGGATTTGACACTCTGCACGTTTTTGATCTTTGCGAGCAATGCGCTGTCCGTGCTTTCGGCAAATTCGGCAGTCACCAAGTTTTGCCCGCTGAACTGTTGTTTGAGTTGCTGGATGGGCGCGTCGGCCACCAACTTGCCCCGGTTGATGATGATGGCGCGGTCGCACACGGCCTCCACTTCGCCGAGGATGTGGGTGCTGAGGATGACGGTTTTTTCGCGGCCTAAATCCTTGATTAACTGACGTATTTCGACGATTTGGTTGGGATCGAGGCCCGAAGTGGGTTCGTCCAGTATCAGCACATCGGGGTTGTGGAGCATGGCCTGGGCTAAGCCCACGCGCTGGCGGTAGCCCTTACTGAGTTCACCGATTTGTTTGTGTCGGTGGCTGGTGAGGCCGGTGCGCTCCACCATCTCGTTCACGTGCTTAGCGGGATTTTTTAGCCCATGCAGCCCGGCGGTGAAGGCGAGGTATTCGCGCACATACATGTCGCGGTAGAGTGGGTTGTGCTCTGGCAGGTAGCCGACTCGGGCGCGGGCCTCCATTGATTGCTCGGCTACATCGTGGCCACAAACACTGACCGAGCCGCTGCTCTGAGGCAAGTAGCCGGCGATGATTTTCATCGTGGTGGTCTTGCCTGCGCCGTTGGGGCCGAGGAAGCCGAGTACTTCGCCCTTGTGGGCCTCGAAGGTGAGGTCGTCCACAGCGCGTTGGGCGGTGTATAGTTTTGTGAGATGGGTGACTTTGACGGACACTTGTGCGAGGGGTGAGAAAGTGAGAAAGTGAGGCAATGAGCGGCAAAAATAGCGCATCGCAGGGAGAGCGGCATGAGGTGTTTCGTGGCTCGGAAAACTACCTTTGCCCGCTTTACCCGCTTCGCCCGCCATTGGCGTGCGAAGGCGGGCCAGATTGTCCGTGCCTGAACAATTGACCGCCAAAGCACAGCAGATATTGCTGGCTTCGCCTGGCTGCTACGTTTCAGTAAAAAATTCAACACACATGTTCAAAAATTTCGCTTTTCCACTCTGCGCAGCCACTGTGCTGCTGTTTTCCTGCAATGCTTTTTCTGGTAAAACCGCCGAAAGCAAGCCCCTCGAAACCCACACACCAGACCCCGTCGCCTACGGTACTTTGGACACCGCCACCTTCGCTTCGGGGTGTTTTTGGTGTGTGGAGGCCATTTTTGAAAGCATGAAAGGCGTGAAGGAAGCCGTGTCAGGCTACTCCGGCGGGCGCACCAAAAACCCGACCTACGAGGAGGTTTGCTCCCACACCACTGGCCACACCGAGACGGTGCAGGTGTACTACGACCCCAAAATGGTGTCGTACCAGACGCTGCTGGAGGTCTATTTTGCTTCGCAAGACCCCACCCAAGCGGGCGGGCAAGGCCCCGACCGGGGCGATTCGTACCGCTCGGTCATTTTTTACCACGACAATACCGAGCGTGACTTGGCTGAGGCCTACAAAAAGCAACTTGACGCTTCGGGCAAGTACTCCAAGCCGATCGCGGTGATCATCGAGCCGTTCAAGATTTTCTACATGGCGGAGGCTTACCACCAGAATTACGAGCGGAACCACCCCGAAAATCCTTACGTCCAAAACGTGTCCATCCCGCGCCTCAAGCGGATGCAAGCGCAGTTCCCGCAACTTTTGAAGTAAGCCGTTAGCGGTTGGCTTTTGGCCATTGGCCACACACGTTTCCGAAACCGCTTAAACTCACCGGGTGACTGCGAGTCAC
>JAYSUY010000605.1:0-1540 GCA_043718855.1 Saprospiraceae bacterium
TCGCATATGCGTTCGGGAGAATTTAACACTCATAAAGTTCTTTGATGTTTTTTCGTTTTTTTCTGGCTTCGTAGGTGGCGTGGACGGCGAACTGGGGTATCAATGGGTCGAGTTCTTCGAGGTGCCTGATGGTAGCGAGTTGGGTTGCGAGGGTGCTGACCACGTCGAGGTATTTTAGGATGCTCAAGGGCCTTTGAGTTATTTTCTCCACCCCTTGCTTGATGTACTGGTAGATGTCCATCGAGGAGTGGGCGATGTGGGCAAGCAAGAAGTGGACGGTGATGAGCGCCCGCCAGTAGTTCATCTGCGGCACGTTGAGCACCTTGGCGAAGTTGAAGTGGCTCTTCCAAGCCTTGAACACGATCTCGATGAACCAGCGCAGGCGGTACAGCAGCGCGACCTCTTGTGCGGACAGCAGTTCGGCGCCGACGTTGGTGAGGAAGATGGTCCACTCAAGTTCCTCGTAGTAAGCTTCGGAGTGGTTGGCCTTTTTGTTGCGGTCTTTCCGGGCCCTTTCTTTTTTCTGGTCGGCCACCTCTTGAGGCAGTTTTTGAGCCACCAAGCGGAGGGGCACCTTTTCCTTCGCCCCGGCCAGCACGGGCATGTCCACCCGGTTTTTTTCTCTAAAAAGGGCCAAAAGGTCTAATTTATTCCCAGTTTTGGGGTCGTAGAGATTTGTCCCCGGGCGGTGCTTGCTGACAAAGTACACGCCCTGTTGCCCCATCTTGCGCAAGTTGGCGAGGACAAAATAGCCCAAGTCCCGCAAGACCACATCGCCGCAACAGGCCACTTTCAGCACCTGATCGGCAGCCCCCTGATCGTTGTCGCGGTAACTGCCCACGTCGAACAGGGCAAAATTCTGGCAGGTGTAGTTGTAGACCGCCTGTACGCGCAGCGTGGCAGTCGGCTCTCCCTGGGAGTGGCTTGAAGGGAAGTGTTCCGACAGGCAGGAGGGCAACTTCGTACAGGTACTGTCCGCCAAAAACACGTTGCCGAACCTCGCCAAAAGCCCCGCTCCGGGTAGGGGAGGACCCTCCGCGCGGAGAGCCCGCGCCATGTGCCGCGCCATCACCGCCTGGAGCAGGGCCTGCGAAAAGCCGAGCGTGCGCGGCCCCAGCCGGTCGTGGAGGCTCGACTTTTGCAGCGTACCGCCAAACATCACCCCGATCCGAACAGCCCAGTCCCGAAGGCTGTTCTTCCCGGACTGCACCATCTGGAAAAAAGCCGGCACTAAGTGGCTGGCCGAAACCTTCTTGGATTCCAGGACATAGTACCCGCTCTCCCAGGCCACCCGCTCGACCGAAGCAGGGTCGTCAAGGTTGAAACCTTCGAAAACACAGGGGGCTTGCGCCACTTCGAGGCGACTCTTTATCTTTACCATCGGCGAAACAGTTGGTGGTGATTGATTTTGGCAAACCAAAACTACTTTACTGTTTCGTCTTCTTCAATAGACCTTATGAGGAAAAAGTATTTAAATTGACGCTCCTGCATGTGCGGGGAGAAAAACAAAGAATTGATGAACTACGAAGACATTTTGAAA
>JAYSUY010000606.1:0-12174 GCA_043718855.1 Saprospiraceae bacterium
CGTTTCGTCACCCAAAAATACCTCGGTTATCCGCTTTTCAGCACCTTCTTTTATCCTCGCAGCCCCCCCCGGCTGTTGCATTTGAACCTTGAATCTGCGGGTGTAAAGTTTGTTTTCCAAAATGAAAGATTACCAGTACGACGTTTTTATCAGTTACCGGCGCACGGACGAGCCGCCCGTCCAGACTTTTTTAGAAAGGTCGTTCAATAGCGTCTTTCGCGGGTTGCTCAACGAGATGCTTCAGCCAGACGGTGTACGCATTTTTTACGACCGTCACGACATTCACGCGGGCAAAAAATGGCCGGATACGCTCCACAATGGGTTGGCGCACTCCAAAATCTTGGTGCCTATACTCATCCCGTCCTACTTCCATCGAGAATGGTGTCTGCGCGAGTACGCTGTGTTCCAGCATCGTGAAACCCAAGCCAAGATGGGCAACGACGGACTGATTTTTCCTGTTCTGTTCACCAAAGTGGGCGATCTGCCAGTGTATGTGAAGCCCACCCAACTGACCGATTTCAGTAGGTACAACTCTGGGGTAGCCCGTGGCAACGATTTCCGAAAAGCAGTCGAGCGTTTTGCTCAAAATGTTTTTGCAGGGTTGAAAAATGAAAAAGTACCCGCATGGAATCCAGATTGGGCCACCGACCGCGCTGCTTGGTGCGAACAACCCTACCAAAATCTCATCAAGCGTCCGACCCCTGTGCAAGAGATGAATACGCCCCCCTCCATTGAAAACGCAAAAGGTATTTCAAGATGAAAATCATCACTTTCTACTCATACAAAGGCGGGGTGGGCCGCACCATGTGCTTGGCCAATATCGCCGTGCTGCTCGCCAAGTGGGGGCATAAAGTCCTCATGGTGGACTGGGACTGGGAAGCACCAGGCTTGGAGCGGTACTTCGTATCCGAAAACTTCAACGGCAAAACCAACGGTAAAACCAGCACTACGCCAGCTGGTATAGATTTGAGCATCGTCAAAGAAAAGCCGGGCTTGGTGGACTTGTTGACGGAGCGCAAAAAAGACGGCTGGAAAGAGGCCGTCATCCAGATACCCATCCCTGATGCCCGCGAGCCGCTTCACTTCATCTCAGCTGGTCGCCGCGACGACGACTACTTCAAGCGCGTCAGAGATTTCAACGTAGATACTTTTTATGCCAAAAAGAAGGGCGGCCAGTTCATCGAAGACCTGCGCCGCGCTTGGCGCGATACCTACGATTTCATCCTAATTGACAGTCGCACAGGAGTTTCAGAGATCAACGGCATCTCCACCATCCAGATGCCCAACTTGGTCGTGCTGCTGTTCACAGCCACCAACCAGAGTTTCGAGGGCGCACTCGATATTGCCTATCGCTCTGCGTCAGCGCATCAGAAACTGCCGTATGACCGGGGCCAACTGCTGTTTTTGCCCCTGCTCAGCCGGGTAGAAGTGGCTGTGGGACACCTCACCGACCAATGGATCGCTCGCTTCTCCAAGGATTTAGAGCCGCTTTACCAACCGTGGTTGCCCATGGAGAACCCCAACATCAAAATCAATGAGTTCATGATGCGGACTAAAATCCCGCACGACCCTTACTACACCTTTGGAGAAGAACTGGCTGTTGTGAGGGATGGCACAGTTGACCCTGCTCGGATGGGATATGCCTATGAAGGCATAGCGTCGCTGATTGCCAATAAATTAGAGCGGGTAGAGGAGTTTGTGGAACGGAGAGAAACTTTTGTAAAAGGAGTAGGCGGAAGTGAAAGCCCCATAGCGCTAAGAATTGTGGACATGATTAAAGATGACCGACTGAAAGATGCTCTTACCCTCTTGGAAAATTATTTTAGAGTAGAAAACAAACGCAATCACCTGCACCAAGTCGTTGCAATGAGCAGAAATCTATCCATAATTCAGCGGGGCTATTCAAGAGGCCAACTGCTTTTTAGTGATTGGGCTAGAGAAGAGAATAGGATTGTACAAGAGATGTTAGAGATGACCCACGCTATGACAGATGATTTTGCAGTAAGCATCAAGCCTGTAATAAAAGCAGACAAAAAAGTTTTCATTTCCTACAACCATACCGACTCAGCAGTAGCGCGTCAAGTTTGCACTTACTTAGAAAATAACGGCGTGGACGTGATCCTCGACCAAGACGATATGGCGGCAGGCCGCTCCATCTTGGAGTTTATCCAAGATAGCACAAAAAATGCCGATGCAGTAGTTTCCATCCTTTCCTCCAAAAGTCTCCAATCAGGCTGGGTGGGTCAGGAGAATGTAGCATCGATCTATGCTGCTTGGCTGGCCGACAAAAAGTTTATTCCAGTCAAATTGGATGACATTGCTTTTGACATTGATTTTCAAATTTCTACAACGGAAGCGTTGGCAACGAAAATCAAAGACTTGAAGGAAAAAATCAAGAAACTTGAGTCACTTGATGGCGACGCGCGTGGCCCGAGAGAAGATTTATCGCGCATCGTTGAAATGAAAGCGAACCTGAGCAAAATCACCCAACGACTCACCAGTAATTTGATGCTTGATATCAGCGGCAGCGACTTTGAACCCAACATGAGACGAGTGTTGGCTGCCATTCAGTGACCACCACCATGACAAAAAAATTCTTCCTCCTCATCCTCGACGGCTGGGGCCTCGGCCCAAAGCACAGCGCCGATGCCATCGCCCAAGCCGACACCCCATACTTCGACAGCCTCTGAAAAAGTTGCCACCATAGCATCAGGCGGCGGACCAAACTCTCCCCTGTGCAGAGGCCCGCTTGCCAACACATCTGCCAGCCGCCAAAGCCAAGCGAATGCCTACTTTTGCCCAAAACAACGCACAAAAAATGCCTACATCCGATAAAATAACCAACCTCGACGAACTTCAAATCGCTGCCGAGGACGCTGCCGAAAAGGTCATCTTCAAATATGCCTACCTGATTTCGCAGGAAGCGAAACGCCAAATTTGGGCTGCTGGGCTGCCCGTGACCGTGCAGCACGGCAGCCACATCGTAGAGATTTACCCCGACGGCAGCGAACGCATCATCGGCGAATCGAGTGCCCGCCGGGTGAAAGTGCCACAGGCAAAAATGACCTTGAAACGATGAAAACAAAGCGCCTGCGCGTCTTCGCCGGGCCCAACGGCTCTGGCAAATCCACGCTCAAACAGCACATCACGGGGCAGTTCTCCATCCCTTTCGGCTTCTTTGTCAATGCCGACAACATCGAAAGCGAGTTGAGGGCGAAGGGCTTTTTCGACTTCGAGCCGACAGGCTTGCAGCTGTCCAAAGCCGAGTTTGCCGAGTTTGCCCAGCACTCCTCGCTGGCAGAACGCGCCGGAGAAACGGACTGGCCCGCTCAGGTCACGGTTCGCGGAAGCCACTTGATTTTCCCCCAAGACTTCGAGGTCAATTCCTACCACGCGGCACTGCTCGCCGATTTTCTGCGGGAGAAACTGCTGCAACTCGGCTCCACATTTTCCATCGAAACCGTGCTTTCCGATGCCCGCAAACTTGACTTCTTGGCAAAAGCAAAACAGGAAGGCTATCGCGTTTACCTCTACTTCGTGGCTACCGACAACCCGGAAATCAACATTGGCCGCGTCAAATCGAGAGTGGAAACCGGCGGGCACAACGTCCCGGACGAAAAAGTGCGCTCCCGCTACCAAAAAGCCCTCGACCTGCTGCCGCAGGTCATCGAACTGACCAACCGTGCCTATCTTTTTGACAACACGACCGATTTGGAGTTTGTCGCCGAAATCACCGACGGCGCGGACACCGAATTTCAAAATGGCGATATGCCCACTTGGGTGAGCCGCTTGCTTGGGCTTTGACTTTTACCTACCCTCCCGCCATGACAAAAAAATCCTTCCTCCTCATCCTTGACGGCTGGGGCCTCGGCCCAAAGCACAGCGCCGACGCGATTTACCAAGCCGACACCCCCTACTTCGACAGCCTCTGGGAAAAATACCCCCACAGCACCCTCATCACCTACGGCGAAGACGTGGGCCTGCCCGAAGGCCAGATGGGTAACTCCGAAGTCGGCCACCTCAACATCGGGGCCGGGCGCGTGGTGTGGCAGGAACTGGCCCGCATCAACAAGGCCGTCCGAGACCACGAACTCCAGCACAACCGTGTCCTGCTCGAAGCCTTCGAGTATGCCAGAACCCATGATAAAGCCGTGCACTTTATCGGCCTCGTCAGCGACGGCGGGGTGCATTCGCACATCAATCACCTCAAAGCCCTGTGCGACATCGCCACCGAGCAGGGCAATGAGCGCGTCTTCATCCACGCCTTCACCGACGGTCGCGACTGCGACCCGAAAAGCGGCGCGGGTTTTCTGGAAGACCTGCTCCAACACATTGAAAATCAACCTGTAAAACTTGCCACCGTCATCGGGCGCTACTATGCCATGGACCGCGACAAACGCTGGGAGCGCATCAAACTTGCCTACGACCTGCTGGTGAAAGGCACCGGCGAAGTCGTCACAGACCCCGTTGCCGCCATCCGAAAATCCTACGCGGAAGGTGTGACCGACGAGTTTTTGAAGCCAATGGTGGTAGCGCAAATCACTCATCACTCATCACTCATCACTCCTGGCGACGTGGTGATCTGCTTCAACTTCCGCACCGACCGGCTCCGCCAACTCACTTCGGTGCTGACGCAGGAAGACATCCCCGAATTCGGCTTGGCGACTTTGCCGGGTCTGCACTATGTCACGATGGCCCGCTATTCCGACTCCTTCCGTGGCATCGGGGTGGTGTATGAAAAAGACGACGTGGTGCTGACCCTCGGGGAGGTGCTTTCTCTGGCCGGAAAAACCCAAGTGCGCATCGCCGAAACCGAGAAGTACCCGCACGTCACGTTCTTTTTCTCCGGCGGGCGCGAAGAGCCGTTCCAGGGCGAGCGGCGGCTGATGTGCCCCTCGCCGAAGGTGGCGACCTACGACCTCCAGCCCGAAATGAGCGCACCCGACATCCGCGACGCGATCATGCAGGACATCCGCGACAACGAGCCGGACTTCATCTGCCTCAACTTCGCCAACACCGACATGGTGGGCCACACCGGCGTGTTCAGCGCGGCCATGAAAGCAGCCGAGACCGTGGACGCTTGCCTCAGCCAGATCGTGCCGCTCGCGCTGGAGCACGGCTACTCCTGCATCGTCATCGCCGACCACGGCAACTCCGACTACATGATCAACGAGGACGGAACGCCCAACACAGCGCACACGATGAACCCGGTGCCGTGCATCCTCGTCAGCAACCAACTGAGTGGAAATGAAAAACTTAGGGACGGTCGCTTGGCCGATGTGGCCCCTACCCTACTCCACCTGATGGGCGTGGCGCAGCCGGAGGTGATGACGGGGCGGAGTTTGATTTTCTGAAAAAAAGAAAAAACTTAGCCGTGCGCCCACAGCGACAAGAATGGGACACGGACTGCTTGGTTCAGTTGGAAAACGCCGAGGCTTCCGAGGTGTCCGTCCGGCTGCTTTCGGCCACCGGCCAAACTTACCAAGAGGCGCAGATAAACGGTACAACCGCCCACTGGCTCGACCTGAGCGGCCTGCCAGCGGGGGTGTATTTCGTACAGGTGAGGGGGGGATTCGGGACGGCGGTGCGGCAGTCGGTGGTGGAGCGGTAGCCACCCACATGACGTAAACCAACTTGCTCGTCAATCGTTTATCACCCGGCAAACAACAAATTGCTCGCACGAAACATGGCTACAATCAAAGACGACCGGAGAGGTTTTTTGGCAAAATTCACACTTGGCGTACTCGCCCTGCTGGGCTGGCCTACGGGCGGGCGCTCCAAACCCACCGACCCCGAGGCCGCAGGTCAAGCACCCAACCCTGACCCTGTGCTTGAAATCAAGCCGATGGGTTTTAGTTGGGATACGCTCGATCCCTTCCTGTTTTGCGTCCACCACGAGGACAAATTTCCAGCCGGGAACGACGAGATGGGTCCGCCGCCGCCAGCGTTGAAAGGCCGCAGTCTGGGTGACGATTTCATCATCAAGGATGGTTTTCGGATGTATCATGGCAAAAAAGTACCGGGCTTTCCGGGCCACCCGCACCGGGGCTTCGAGACCATCACGGTGGTACGCGACGGCATCGTGGACCACGCTGATTCGCTGGGCGCATCGGGCCGCTACGGCGAGGGCGATGTGCAGTGGATGACGGCGGGCAAGGGCGTTCAGCACTCCGAAATGTTCCCACTGCTGAAAAAGGAGGAGGAAAACCCGATGGAACTCTTCCAAATCTGGCTCAATCTACCCAAGAAAAACAAGATGGTAGAGCCGCATTTCAAGATGCTCTGGGGCAGCAAAATCCCCAAGTTGAAGCAGGCGGATGCCAACAAAAAAACTACCGAGATCGAAGTGATCGCGGGCAAACTGCTCGGCCATGCCGCGCCTGCGCCGCCGCCCGATTCGTGGGCAGCCGATGCTACCAACGAGGTGGCGATTTTCAACATGAAATTGGAAGCCGGAGCCAAATTCATTTTGCCCAAAGCCAGTGCAGGAGTGAACCGCACCCTGTATTTTTACCTGGGCAGCCAAATCACGCTGGCCGGAAAACCCATCGAAAAATACCACTGCGCTGTGGTGAATGCGGCGGTGGATTTGGAGATCGTGAACGGCTCGGACGAGGCCCGCATCCTCGTGCTGCAAGGCAAGCCCATCAACGAGACGGTGATCCAGTACGGCCCTTTTGTGATGAACACCAAAGAAGAAATCCAGAAGGCGTTCGATGACTACAACGCCACCAAGTTCGGCGGCTGGCCCTGGCCCCGCTACGACAAGGTACACGACCGCAGCGAAGGCCGCTTCGCCCGCCATGCGGACGGGACGTTTGAGCAGGGGGCGTGATTTCTTCTTGAAAACCAAGCAGATAGAAAAAGCGTGGCACACCTTCGAGGTGTGCCACGCTTTTGTTTTTGGCATCCTCGTTAATAACAATGGCGGAGTGAGTGCGCAACCTGACTGCTCATTTCACAGCTTCTTATTGGCGAGGTGTAAACAAGGACAGAATTGGCTACAGTGTTTTATCTGCTTTAAACAACTTAAAACTGACCTGATACCTGTAAAATTCGATATTTGGTGCAACTGCTAATGCCCGTCGGATACGCAAGTCATCCTCCAAAGCAATAATTACCCCTTTGACAGACTGTCCTTTCTCTGCAAGTTCTTCCAGTACATAGCCCATGTAGCGTTGGATTTGTCCAACCACAATATCGCTCGCTCTGCCTTTTTTTAGTTCGACAACAAGTAGTTCTGTCTTGTTTTTGTTGATTGCAAGAATGTCTATATTACCTGTATCGGTTTGGTACTGTTGACCGATGAGTTGCCCATCTTCTTCAACAATTTCAAAGTTCTTGCCGAGCTCAGTATGTTTCCAATTTTTGACTAAAAACTCTTCTAAATGCTTTTCTAGGGCAAAAACTGCCGGGTCTTCTATGGTTTCATCAGAGACAGTAAACACTGGAAGGGGATTGTTGCCTAAGAGGTTTTCAATTTCATCAGCATAGCGACTGATTTTGCTGACTGTCCCAATAGAACCAGTTGAGTTGCGTAGAGCATCACTCATGTCTATTCTGCTAATTGAATTTGGAAGCCATCGGATTGGGCGTTGTTGCGGCAAAGCCGTTTCAGGCCGGAAAGTATAGTCGCCGATTACCTCGCCTACGAAGTAGTTGCCTCTACCATCTGGACAGATCACTATGTCCCCATTACGCATACCTTTAGCAATAGTGTGCATCATGCCACAAGCAAGTCCCGCAGCTACTTTCGTCTTGCCCGGGTTTTCAGAAAGGAAGACAGGGATGAAAATACGATTGAATTCGCGCCAATCTTCCGGAAGTTTTCCTGTTAGGTCATCTGCCAGAAAATCTGCACCGATGAAATTACCTTTCAAGCACTCTTCTGCATAACGGCTTTTGGGACCAGGCATAATGCGGTAGTAATTTTTCATATACATCTTGGGTTTGAGGATAAATCTAGGTTTTTTGATGCCACAAGGGCAACAAGTTGTCGTCCTTCTCCTGCGGCGAGGCCGTGACAGGTAGCGGTGGGCGTTTTTGTTTTTCCATAAAAATTTGATTTTAAACAAGTTGAAATCTCTGAGCAGCGGGAGGGCGCGTCAAAAATGCACCACAATGTGAAACCTGTCCATCTCCACCACCTGATGTTGCTGCAAGAGCGGAAATATCTGAGACCAGTTGGCTTCAAAAAGGCCGATCAGTTCTCGGTTGACCATGTTTCCGGCAGTGACGAACAGCAGTTTGTGGGGCTGGCCTTTCAGCAAGTAGTGTTCAAAAAAGTCGCTGTCTTTTGAGATGACAGTGCGCTGCTGGGCCATGGAGAGTTGAATGATGTCTACGTCGCCAGTCAAATTTTGGGCAGGAAGGTCGAGCGTATGGAGGGCATCAAAGCCCTGTGCCCGTAGCCAGTGGGCCAAACGCTCCGGGAGTTGAGCATCAACAATGAATTTCATGCAGCGGCCTTGACCTTGTAAATGCTCTTGACTTGGGTGAGTTTCGTCGCAAAAAGCAGACAGGCCCGGATGTCCTCCCGCTCCAAGTCTGGGTAATCTTCCAAAAGTTCATCCTCAGTCATGCCCGCCGAAAGCAGGTCGAGAATCATCTCCACTGGGTAGCGCATATTGCGCACAGTAGGCTTGCCAAAGCAAACATCAGGGTTGATGGTGATACGGTCGAGTAGATTCATGGCCGAGATAATTTTGATGCGAAAGTAGGAGAATACCACCTTTCAGCGAGGTTCAGATTTCAGGAAGCGCTGCCTGCTACGTCTACTCCCCCACCATCCTCACCACCGCGTCCACTACATCCTCCACCTGCGGCTTCGAGTGGTAATCGCCATCTTGGCCGTAGGCGGGGCGGTGGGGCTTGGCACATAGCGTGACCGGAGCCGCATCGAGCCAGCGGTAGCCGCCCTGTTTTTCCAGCACCTGTTGCAGCATATAGCCCGATGCGCCGCCCTCAAAGTCCTCATCCAAGAACATTACGCGGTTGGTTTTTTTCAGCGAAGCGACACAAACGGAGTTCAGGTCGAAAGGCAAAAGCGTCTGAATGTCAATGATTTCCACAGAAATACCCTGCGTGGCGAGCAGGTCGGCGGCCTTCTCGGCGATGCGGATGCAAGCCCCGTAGGTGATGATGGTCGCATCCGTGCCTGCCCGCAAAACCTCCGGCTGGCCGAGCGGAACGGTGAACGTACCCACGTTGTCGGGCAGCCGCTCTTTGAAGCGGTAGCCGTTGAGCACCTCCACCACGATGGCTGGGTCGTCGCCTTGCAGCAGGGTGTTGTACATCCCGGCGGCTTGGGTCATGTTGCGCGGCACACAGATGTGCATCCCGCGCAGCGAGCCGAGCATCATGCCCATAGGTGAGCCGGAGTGCCACACGCCTACGAGCCGGTGGCCTCTGGTGCGAATGATGGCAGGTGCGGCTTGCTGGTTGTTGCTGCGCCAGCGGAGGGTACAGAGGTCGTCGGAGAGCGGAGAGAGGCCGTAGAGCAGGTAGTCGAGGTACTGGATTTCGGCGATGGGGCGCAGCCCGCGCATGGCCAGCCCGATGGCTTGACCCATGATGGTCCACTCCCGGATGCCGGTGTCGAACACGCGATCTTGGCCGTATTTCTGCTGCATCCCGCGCAGGCCTTGGTTCACGTCGCCGATGCTGCCCACGTCTTCGCCGAAGGCAAAGAGTTCGGGGCGGTGGGCGAGGTTGTGGTCGAAGCAGGCGTTGAGCACTTCGTAGCCGTCCTTGAGCGGTGAGTCGGCGGAGTAGCGGGCAGGCTCAACTGCGACGCGGAGGGGGGAGCGGGGTGTTTCGCTGTACAGGTTGGAGGAGTAAATTTTGTAGCCCTCCTGCTGCTCGCGCTGGATGAATGCTTGTACTGCGGAAAGTTTTTCCGCAGCGGAGGCGGCACCTGCGGAAAAACTTTCCGCAGTACGGCTGTGCAATGCCCGCCGCGCGGCTTCCAGCAGTTCGGAGCGCATCGGCTCGCGCTTCTGCTCCAATTCTGTCAAAATTTTACCCAAAACCTCTACATCTGGGTGCGCGGCGCAGGCTGCTTGCAGCAGGCCGAGGAGTTCGGCTTTGAGCGCAGCCACCTTGTCGTGGTAGCCCAAGTAGGCGCGTTTGGCGGCCTCGCTGGCCTCGCGCTTGGCTTCGGCCTCTATGGTCTTGATTTCCGCTTCCGTAGCGATTCCGCTGGCCACCATCCACTCTGCCATGCGGCGGTTGCAGTCGTATTCTTTCTCAAACTCCATGCGCTCTGGCGACTTGTAGCGGCGGTGGTCGCCGGAGGTGGAGTGGCCGAGTTGTTGCGTAACTTCCTGAATGTGAAAGAGTGCGGGGCGGTGGCTGCTGCGCATTTCGGCGATGCCTTCGGCGTAGAGTTGGCAGAGGCCAGGGTAGTCCCAGCCCTTGCCGAGGTGGATATCGATGCCCGTCGTGTCGCCTTCGTTGGCACGGAAGCCTTCGAGCACCGTGCTGATGCTCTCCTTCGTGGTCTGGTATTTTTGCGGTACGCTGATGCCGTAGCCGTCGTCCCAAACGCTGACCGCGAGCGGCACTTGCAGTACGCCAGCGGCATTGATGGTTTCCCAAAATGCGCCCTCGGAGGTGGAGGCATCGCCGATGGTGACGAAGGAGATTTCGTTGCCGTTTTCGGAGAGGTCGCCGCAGAGGGCGGGGTTTTCGCGGAATTTTTTGCTGGCGAAGGCCAAGCCCAGTCCGCGTGCCATCTGCCCGCCTGTCGGCGCGATGTCGGCGGTGATGTTGTAGCGGTTTTTTAGGTCAACAAAATCTCCCTCCGGGGTGACAAACTCTGTGGCGGGGTGGCAGTTCATCTGGCGGCCACCTGAAAACGGATCGCGGTAGGGGTCGCCGTAGAGTTGGGCAAAAAACTCGTCGAGATTCATCAGTCCAAGGGCCATCAGGAGGGTCTGGTCGCGGTAGTAGCCCGCCCGGAAGTCGCCCTTGCGCCAGGCGCGGGCCATCGCCACTTGGGCCACTTCCTTGCCGTCGCCGATGATGCCGAAGTTGGCTTTGCCCGTCAGCACCTCCTGGCGGGCGATGCGGCTGGCTTCGCGGCTGAGGGCGCAGGTGCGGTAGTCGTCGAGCACTTGCTGGCGGTAGGCGGGGGTGACGCTGTGTGACGCGGATGCGGCGGATTTCCGCGGGTCTTCGCGGAGGGCGGTGCTGGGGGCTTTGGCGGTTTTGCTGGAAGCAGTGCCGTTGCTGGCAGCAGGGGCGGTGGTGGCGGTGGTGAATTCGACCATGTTGGGCTGTGGCTTTGCGCGTCGTTGCGGGAAAGGAGGCTTTTAAAAAATCGCACAAAAGTAAGCCGACTTCGCGGCTTCTTGTAGGGGCCGTTCGTGAAAACCCAAGCGACTTAGCGACTCGAAGGGAATCACTGCTGGCCCTGCTTCGGCCCGGCGACCCGTGTAGGCAGGATTTTAATTTTCAACCGCCCTTGTCTGGCCGAGTTTTTTTTGACCTAATTTTGCCTCTCGAAAATATTCACCTGCAAACAAGCATCTCAAACGAACATTTTTCACTCCGACAATTATGAGCGAACCGAAAGTCCGATACAGCGACGAAGACCTCCAAGAGTTCAAGGCGCTGGTTGACAATAGATTGGCAACGGCTCAGGATGAACTGAGCACAACAGAAAAACAGATAGCCGACCTGAACGAAAATGGGTTTAACCAGCAAGGCGGCGACTGGTACGACGACTCGACGGCACACACCGACCTCGAAATGTTGCAGCGGATGCTCACGCGCCAGCAGCGCCATGTGGTGGACCTTCGAAATGCGCAACTCCGCATACAGAACAAAACCTACGGCGTTTGCAGTGTGACGGGCCAACTGATCAGCAAGGAGCGGCTGCGGCTCGTACCGCACGCCACCAAAAGTATCGATGGGAAAAACATGACGAACTCTGGCCGTGAAAACATGTCGGAAATCACGCTCAACGACCCCTTCAATCCCGAAAACGATCGCCCATCGGGCAAGCCTATCGGCGACAAGGTGCGTCTCAGCAACGGCAAGCGCCCGACTGCATCTGGCGGCGAAGACTGGGAAATGGACAACGAGACCATCGAAGGCGTGGGCGGCTACAGCAGCCGCAAACGCGACGATGACGATGAATAAAAGGTAGAGGGCTTAGGGTAGAGGGAA
>JAYSUY010000607.1:0-4156 GCA_043718855.1 Saprospiraceae bacterium
GGAATTTTGCGGCTTGCTTACCTTTGATACCGATACGCGACAACAGAACCACCGGACGATTGGCTGGAATTTCGCCAAAGCGCTGACTCAACTCACTGTATGGCATAGAAACCACCTGTTTGACATCTATAGTTTTGGCATCAACTGGCTTGTCGTCACGCACATCCACCAATACGCTACCAAGTATGTAGGCTGCATAAGCCTCGCGGGGGGAGAAACTCTTCAATGTTGTCATGTCCTGTAAGTTTTGTTTTAACGAAATAATCATTGCTGTTTTTCGATGTAAAGTTATACTTCATTCTTCGGAAATGCACAACAAGGAAACGGTCAATTTGTAGCGTTTTGAAATTCGAGGGTATTGCCACTTTATTAGAATCTGGGAAAATTAAAGATCAACCAATAGCAAGCATCGCCAAACATGATTCTGAATTTGAAAGGCCAGATTTTGGCTTCGTATGGCAAAATTACAGCAAGGCTGGTACGATCACGACTACAGGATTGGGCTGCACGATTCCCCAAACAGGGGAAGCGGCAGGAGTGTCGTAGTTTTGTGCAGCAATTTTCACCTATCCAAGTTTCAAATTTTCCACCATGCAAGAAGTGTATATCGTGTCTGCCGTGCGCACTCCAATCGGGAGTTTCGGCGGCGTATTGGCGGGCGTTTCTGCCACTCAACTCGGAGCAGCAGCCATTCGGGGTGCCTTGGAAAAAGCCGGTGTCCAACCTGACCAAGTGGACGAAGTACTGATGGGCAATGTCGTGAGCGCCAACCTCGGCCAGGCTCCGGCGCGGCAAGCAGCGCGTTTCGCGGGGCTGCCCGACCACATACCCTGCACCACCATCAACAAGGTGTGCGCATCGGGCATGAAGGCAGTCACTTTCGGGGCGCAGAGCATCATGCTGGGTCTCAACGACATCGTGGTGGCTGGCGGCATGGAGAATATGTCGCAAATCCCCTACTATCTGCCCAACGCTCGTTGGGGCTACAAGTTTGGCCCAGGCGAATTAGTGGACGGCTTGGCCAAAGACGGCCTCACGGATGTGTACAACCAGAAAGCGATGGGCGTGTGCGCCGATGCGACAGCGGTGAAGTACGCCATCAGCCGTGAGGCGCAAGATGCGTTCGCCATTGACTCGTACAAACGTGCGGCAGCGGCTACCGAGGGCGGTTTGTTCCGCTCCGAGATTGTACCCGTCAGCATTCCACAGAAAAAAGGCGATGCCCTTCAAATCGTTGAAGACGAGGAGTTTAGAAAAGTCATGTTCGACAAGATACCCAGCTTGCGCCCGGCTTTTACACCCGATGGCACGGTGACTGCCGCCAATGCCAGCACCATCAACGACGGTGCTTCGGCACTCATCCTCGCCAGCGAAGCGGCAGTGAAGAAGTACGGTTTGAAGCCCATAGCCAAGATTCGCGGCTTCGCCGATGCAGAGCAAGAGCCGGAATGGTTCACCACTTCGCCAACCATCGCCGCTCCGAAAGCCCTCAAAATGGCGGGCTTGACCAAGAACGATATCGACTTTTTTGAAGTCAACGAGGCGTTTTCGGTCGTCACGATGGCGTTTGAAAAAGTGATGGAGATCGAACATAACCAGACCAACGTGTTCGGCGGCGCAGTGTCGCTGGGCCACCCGCTGGGCGCGTCGGGTGCCCGTATCCTGACCACTTTGACCAATGTGCTGCACCAGCGCGACGGCAAGTTGGGCCTCGCAGCCATCTGCAACGGCGGCGGCGGTGCTACGGCGATTGTGATTGAGCGGGTGTAATAGCCTGATTGAGAAGTTTTTGAGTGCCTTGTCATCCAGCGACCTATTTGTCGCTCGCATGGCAAGGCACTTTTTTTTCTCCTCACTTCATCTGCTACATTTGTGGCCACTTCAACCACCGCATCCACACTTCCGCGCATGAACATCTTGGACAAACTGCTGCTGCTTTTTACCCGCCGAAACCTCTTCACCCGCCATAGCCTTAGCCTAGGCGGGAGCGTAGGCGGGCTCATCCTTTTTGCCGCCAGCCTACTGCCCGCCCAAACCCGCACCCACCAAAACTTCGACCGCGACTGGAAATTCGCCTTCGGCCACGCCCAAAACCCCGAAAAGGATTTCAACTACGGCCTCGAAACCGTTTTCGCCAAGTCTGGCGGCGCATGGAACACGGTGATGGAGCCGCGTTTCAAAGACAGTTTGTGGCGTTCACTCGATCTGCCGCACGACTGGGCGGTGGAATTGCCCTTCGTCAACGATCCGGCGTTCAACGTGATGGCGCACGGCTACAAACCGCTGGGGGGCAACTACCCAGCAACGAGCGTCGGCTGGTATCGGAAGCATTTTTCGGTGGAAAAAAGTCAGGAAGGCCGACGTTTTGAACTGCAATTCGACGGCATTTTCCGCGACGCGGAGTTTTGGCTCAACGGCTTTTACCTCGGCAACCACAAAAGCGGCTACATCGGCACGACCTTCGATATCACTGATTTTCTGCGTTTTAACGCAAAGGCTGGAGGGGTTTCAAACCCCTCCAGCCTTGACAACGTACTCGTCGTGCGGGTGGACGCGAGCCAGTACGAAGGCTGGTTTTATGAAGGCGCGGGCATTTACCGGCACGTCTGGCTCAACTCGTTTGAGGAAAACCACCTCGCCCACGACGGCATTTTCGCGCACTCCACCTTGGAGGGAAGTTACGCCACGCTCACGGTGGAAGCCGAGGTCACGAACGATGGCAGCATGCCATCTGACCTCACGACCGAGGTTTTTCTGACTGGGCGCGACGGGAAGCAGGTGGCACTCAGCAAGCCGCAGGGCCTCCATTTGGAGGTCAATGAGTCGGGTACTTCGCGCCATGTGCTGAAAATTTTCAACCCAAAACGCTGGAACTTGGACGATCCCTACCTGCACAACATTCGGGTTTCGGTGAAAAAAGCGGGCAAAATCATTGACCAACAAACCCTGAAACACGGCTTCCGCACCATCGAAATCAAAACCGACGGTCTGTTTTTGAACGGCAAAAAGTTGAAAATTTTAGGGGTTAATTGCCACCAAGACCACGCCGGCGTAGGCAGCGCACTGCCCGATTACCTGCAATACTACCGCATCAAGTTGCTCAAAAACTTGGGCGTAAACGCTTACCGTACCAGCCACAACCCGCCCACACCCGAACTTTTGGATGCCTGCGACAGCCTTGGCATGCTGGTGATGGACGAAACCCGATTGCTCAACAGCAGCCCCGAATACATGGGCCAGTTTGTAAAAATGCTGCGGCGCGACCGCAGCCGCACCTCGGTTTTTATGTGGAGCATCGGCAACGAGGAGGGCTGGATACATACCACGCCAACCGGCAAGCGCATCGCCGAGACCTTCCTGAAAAAACAGCGCGAACTCGACCCGACGCGCACCGCGACCTACGCCGCCGACGTGGCCAATGTGTTCAACGGCATCAATGAAGTCATACCCGTGCGCAGTTTCAACTACCGCCAATTTGCCGTCGCCGACTACCACCGCGACCACCCCACGCAGCCCATCATCGGCACCGAAATGGGCAGTACGGTCTCTACCAGAGGCATTTATGAAAAAGATACGGTGCGCGGCTACGTCCCTGACCAAGACATCACCGCGCCCTGGTGGGCCAGCACAGCCGAAACTTGGTGGACGCTGGCGGCTGAAAATGATTTCTGGCTCGGCGGTTTTGTGTGGACAGGACTGGACTATCGCGGCGAGCCTACGCCCTACATCTGGCCGAACATCAACTCGCACTTCGGCATCATGGACATGTGCGGTTTTCCCAAAAATATCTACTACTACTACCAGTCGTGGTGGACAGACAAGGACATCCTGCACATTTCGCCGCACTGGAATTGGCGCGAAAAACGCGGCCAACCGATAGATGTTTGGGTCAACTCGAATGCTGACTCGGTTGAGTTGTTTCTGAACGGCAAGACTTTGGGCAGAAAAATGATGCCCCGCCACCGGCACTTGCAATGGTCGGTCAATTACGAGCCGGGGAAGTTGGAGGCCGTCGGGTATAAATCGAACGCTGGACTTCCCAACGCTGGAAGGGTTTCAAACCCTATCCATTACCCACAGAATACCTACTCAGTTCTTTGACAGAAAATTAGATAGGCATCCACGATGGTTTTGAGTTTGTCCAGAGACCTCGTTA
>JAYSUY010000608.1:0-4156 GCA_043718855.1 Saprospiraceae bacterium
CACCGACGCTTGCGGCAACTCAACGCAGTACACCCAGACGATTCAGGTGGAAGACAACAGCGGCCCGACTTTCGCGCCGCCGTTGCCGCCCAACATCACGCTCAACTGCACCGATCCGGTGCCTCCGGCTGCTACACTGATCGCTACCGATGCTTGCGACTTGGGCCTCCCGATGGAGGCTTGGATCAATGAGTTTCACTACGACAACGCAGGCACCGACGTGGGCGAGTTTTTCGAAATCGCTGGCCCAGCGGGTACAAATTTGGCTGAATACTCGCTTTTCTTGTACAACGGATCGGGCGGCGGCACCTACGGCAGCATGGTGCTGTCGGGGGCTATCGACAACGAGCAGAACGGCTTCGGTGCCGTCAATTTCAACTACCCGGCCAACGGCTTGCAGAACGGCGCACCCGATGGCGTGGCGCTGGTACACAACGGTATGGTGGTGCAGTTCCTGAGTTACGAAGGCACGATGACCGCCGTTGGCGGTCCAGCCAACGGTATGGTTTCGACCGATGTAGGCGTGTTCGAGGTAGGCACGGAGCCTGTCGGACAGTCGCTGCGCCTGAGCGGCACGGGCAATAAGTACTCAAACTTTGTGTGGAACAGCCCGGCTACTGCCACACCTGGCAGCGTCAACACGGGGCAAAGTTTCACGGCAGTGCCGCCTGCCTTCCCCATCACCTTCACCGAGACGATGAGCGGCCCGCCCGCCAACTGTATTTTTGGGAAAACCATCACCCGCACTTGGTCGGTGCAGGACAACTGCGGCAACCAGAGCACGCACCAGCAGATCATCACGGTGACCGACAACATCGCGCCGACGGTGACTTGCCAGCCGCTGACGGTGAACTTGGATATTTTCGGTAACGCAACAGTGAACCAGTCGCAGATCACATTCACGGTGACGGACAATTGCAGCGCAACTTCTGCACTCGTGGTGTTGCCCAATACGGTGACTTACACCTGTGCTACGGCTGCCGCGCCGCCGCCATTCATCCTCTCGGTGCGCGACCAATGCGGCAATGTAGGTACTTGTTCGGTGGCCATCAGCATCCCGGCTCTGGCCCGCTGTGTACCGAAAATCTTGATTTCGGACCCTTGCGTGTGCAAAAACAATGCAACGACGCTGGCCAACGGCCAGTTTGGCGAAACGATCAAAATCGAGGCGCTGGCTGGAAAAGTGTGGACGGTGACACAGGCTACGGGTTTGTACTCGGCCTTCAGCCCATCGCCGCCCAGCCTCCCGACGAGCATCGTCGGCACGGTACTGACGGAAGTGCCGCTCAACAGTGGCGACTATTTCCTGAACGGCGTACATGTGGACGCGCTGGGCTACACCGTCACCATCGTGAGCCAGCAGGGCGAGGTGCTGAGCATCGGCAACTCCTGCGCTTACCCGAACCCATCGATTCTCTCCAACTTGGACGGGCCGTTTTGCCTGTACTCCGACGTGGTGCCGCTGACGGGCAACCCCGGCGATGCGAACATTGTGAGCGCAACTTTCACCGTCAACGGCCAGCCTGCCACTGTTTTCAACCCCGGAGCGGGCGTAGGCCAGTACATCATCGAGTACACGGTGGATGGCGGTTTGCCGAAGGCTTTCGGCGCGACCGACCCCGGTTGCATTCAAAAAGTGAGTATCACGGTACAAGTGGTGGCTACGCCCAGCCAATTGGTCTGCGACGATCAGGTTTATTTTTCATTGGATGCCGACTGCTCGGAGGAGATTTTGCCCGACCAAGTTTTGGAGGGCAGTTACGGCTGTTTCGACGACTACGAAATCAAACTGACCACCTTGCAGGGTGTCGTTGTGCCGTACACGGTGATGACTTCGCTTGACATCGGAAAGACGTACAAAGTGACCGTGAAGCACTTGGTGAGCGGCAACTCTTGCTGGGGCCTGATCACTATCGAGGACAAATTGCCTCCGGTACTCACTTGCCAAGACATCCTGATCACCTGCGCGGTGATGGAGTTTGGCCCCGCTTACCTGAAAAACACGCTGAAATTTAACCAAGCCACCCCGACGGTGGCAGACTGCTCGCCGACCACGCTGACCTACAAGGACACTTGGGTGGATTTGGCTTGCGGCATGGGTTTCAATGGGATGTCGGACTTGAGCGCGTACATCAAGCGCGACTGGCAAGCGACGGATGCTTACAACAACTTCTCCGTTTGCACCCAGTACATTTACCTGAAACGCCGCCATGTGCAGGACATCAAATTTCCCGGTGATGTGGACGTGTCGTGCAGCAGCCCGAACACCGACCCTGACGTGACAGGCTCACCTTGGTTTGAAGATTTTGGATTGAAATTTTCGATGTACCCCAATACTGCGTACTGCGAACTGAACGCGATCTCCAACGACCAGGTCTTGCCGGTATGCGGCTCGGCGGGCTACAAAATTATCCGCACCTGGACGGTGTACGACTGGTGCCTGCCCACCAACCCTGGGCCAACGGGCAACCTCAACCCGCGCTACCATGTTCAGGTGATCAAAGTGCTTGACAACCAGGCCCCCACGTTCACTTGCCCAGTGAATTTGACGGTGTCCACCGACCCGAATACTTGCTGTGGCACCATCGATTTGCCGAATGTGGTACTGACGGACAACTGCTCTAAACTGACTAAGTTTTGGGCAAAAGTGGAGGGCGTAGAGCCGCTGACCAATGCGCCGTTTGGCTATGACGTAACGGGCGGGTTCAGCGATTTTCCCGGAAACAACTACTGGAACCCCGACACGCTGGGTACGCTTGGCTACACGCCTTGCCTCCCGATGGGTACCCACACGGTGACATACCGAGCGGAGGATGAGTGCGGCAACTTGCGGGCTTGCTCTTTCCAGATGACGGTGGCCGATCTGGTGCCGCCTGTGCCGGCTTGTATCGATGTGGTGCAGGTGGCGTTGACCAACACTGGCCAAACGCAGATTCCGGCGGCGGCGTTCGACAACGGTTCTTACGACAACTGCGGGCCGGTGACGTTTGGCGCGGGGCGCTCTTCGGGCAGCGGCTCCTCCATGATCAGTTTCGGTTGCTCTGACATTGGCAAAACAATCACGGTTTTCTTGGTGGTCACCGACCAATCGGGCAACACCAACGAGTGCATGGTGAACGCATTAGTGGAAGACAAACTGAAACCGCTGTGCCAACCGCCGGCTTCGGTGACGGTGACTTGCGAAAATTTTGACCCATCGCTCTGGCCCTACGGCAACGCGACGGGTGTGGACAACTGCTCGGTGAAAACCATCACCAACACGGTGAATTACAGCCAGTTCGACACGCTCTGCAACCGGGGTACCATCACGCGGACATTCGTTGCCACCGATCCATCGGGCAACAGCAGCCAGTGTACGCAACGGATTTTTGTCACCTACTTGCAGGATTACTTCATCCGCTTCCCCGACGACCGTATCGTCTCGACTTGCGACGGCACGGGCAACTTCGGCGAGCCGACGTTTTTTGACAAAGATTGCGAACTGCTGGGCGTATCGTTCACGGACGAGGTTTTCACCGTAGTCCCTGACGCTTGTTTCAAAATCGAACGCACTTGGAACATCATCAACTGGTGCCGCTACAACAGCAACGCAGCACTGACCGATGTACCCAACCCGAACCCTAATGCGACGGTAAACGCCCCTGCGAACAACGTTGGCCCGGTGATTTCCTCCAGTTCCAACCCTGCCGTAATCGCCGCTCCCTGGACGGCTACACGGGTGGCGATCGTACCCGGTGCCGCGCAGACGGACTACTCGGTGTTTTACAACGGCGGTACCTACACGTTCAACGGCCAAACCATCACAGTGCCGAGCATCGCCAACAGCAACGGATTTTCGTACAAGCAGATCATCAAAATACTGGACACGCAAGATCCAACGGTGGACAACTGCCCAGCCAGTCCGGTAACGTTCTGCGATGTTACGCCGAACTCTGCCGAACTTTGGAACGAGTCGTACTGGTACGATGCGACCATCAACAGCCACGACATCTGCGAAGGCCCCGCTGATCTCACCATCACGGCGACGGACGCTTGCTCTGGCGCGACGGTCAATTTCCGCTATCTGCTGTTCCTCGATACCGACAACAACGGCTCGATGGAGACGGTGGTCAGCAGCACGAACCTACCTGGCTTCAACAATGTGAACTTCAACAAT
>JAYSUY010000609.1:0-1536 GCA_043718855.1 Saprospiraceae bacterium
CAGTTGTCGGAGAAGCCGAATAGCCCGTGCAGGATAACGACAGGTGGGCCGGAGCCGAATTCGCGGGAATAGAGGGTCATGGTGTTGTTTTAAAAATCGGAACAGGGGTTTCCATGCATTGTTTGAAAAAACAGAGTACCCAGCCACCTACAAACAACAAGGGCCTGTGAGCAGATTTGCCCACGGACCCTTGCCTCTGTCTGAAAGCCTTACACCAACATACCGGCCAGTGTAGCGGAAAGATAACTGGCCAATGTACCCGCGATGAGTGCTCGAAACACCAACTTCGTCAGGTCTTCGCGGCGGCTGGGTTCCAGCGCAGAGATGCCACCGATCTGGATGCCCATGGAGCCAAAATTGGCGAAACCGCAGAGCGCAAAACTGACGATGGCGATGGTTTTGGCCGATAGCGGGTGGCCGTTGATCATCAGCACTTCCTTCACCACAGCGGGGTCGGAGGAGGGCAGGTAGGCCGAGAGTGAATTGTAAGCCACAAACTCGTTGGCCACCAACTTTTGCCCCATGAACGAGCCAGCCTGAAAAATCTCGTCGCCCTGTACGCCCATGCACCAAGCAAAGCCCGAAAAAAGGAAGCCCAAAATACTGTCGAGACTAAACGTCGGGTCGCCCCACATGGAGCCGAGGCCGTTGAGGCCGTAGTTGACGAGCGCGATGAGGGCCAGAAAGCCGATGAGCATGGCCGCTACGTTGAAGCCGATGCGCAGACCGTCGCTGCAACCGATGGAAATCGCATCCACCAAGTTGGAGTGCATTTTTTTGACAGCAATTTTCACGCTGCCGCCCGTTTCGGAGGGTTCTATTTCGGGGTAGAGGATTTTGGAAATGGCCAACGCGCCGGGCGCGGCCATGATGCTGGCAGCCAACAGGTACTCCGCAGGTACACCGAGGCCAATGTATGCAGCCATCACTCCGCCCGATATGCAAGCAAAACTGCCCGACATGGAAGCCATCAGCTCGGATTTGGTCATACCTTTCAGGTAGGGTTGGATCATGATTTGGGCTTCCACCTGCCCCACGAATGCACTCGAAATATTGGAGAGCGCCTCTGCCCCGCTCACTTTCATCAACCAAAAAAGCCCCTTGGCCAGCACTTGAACGATGCGCTGTATGATGCCGAAGTAGTAGCCGATATTCACCAGCACGGCCACGAACAGTATGGTAGGAATGATTTTAAAGAAAAAGATGAAGCCGCCCGCAGGGCCAAACACCTTGCTCATGGTCGGCACATCGATGAGCGGGCCGAACACGAAGGCTGCGCCTTCCTGCGAAAAGTCGATCACTTTCGTCACCGCGTCGCCTACGGCCTTGAAAATGCCCTTGCCAATCGAGGTTTTGAGGATGAAAACCGCCAGGATGAATTGCAGCCCCAGCCCCGTCAGCACCGTGCGCCACGGGAAGCGTCGGCGGTTCGTCGAGCACGCCCACGCCAGCGCTACCAACGTCACCAGCCCCAGCAAGCTGATCAGCTTCATCTGCATGGCGCTGGACGGTGCCAGAAGGTCCCGCCCTCGTCGA
>JAYSUY010000610.1:0-1536 GCA_043718855.1 Saprospiraceae bacterium
TGACCAATGACGAAATGACAACTCATCCTTTCCGCTGCGCGAAATCTTGCATCAAGTCAGCCAGTGCTTGCACACTTTGCTTAGGCAAGGCGTTGTAGCAACTGGCCCGGAAGCCGCCCACCGAGCGGTGGCCTTTCAAGCCAATCATGCCGTTGGCCTCCGTTTCTTTCAGAAAATCCTTCTCCAGTGCATCGTATTTCTCCTCCATCACGAAGCAGATGTTCATCAGCGAGCGGTCTTCGCGGGCAGTAGTACCCCGAAACAGCGGGTTTGAGTCGATCTCGTTGTACAGGATGGCCGCTTTGGTCTTATTGCGGCGCTGCATACCTTTCAGACCGCCATTTTTCTTGATCCACCGCAAGGTGAGCATACTGACGTAGATCGGATACACTGGCGGAGTGTTGTACAGTGAGTTTTCTTTCACGAAAGTGCGGTAGTCGAGCATGGAAGGCAGGGCGCGGCTCACGGTGCCGAGCATATCTTCTCGCACGATAACGCAAGTGGTACCAGCAGGGCCGAGGTTTTTTTGCGCCCCGGCATAGATGAGGCCAAACTGTGCGGCATCGAACGGGCGGCTCAGAAAATCGGACGACATATCGCACACCAGCGGTACGGGCGACTTCGGAAAGCGGTGCAGTTGGGTGCCGTAAATAGTGTTGTTGCTCGTGAGGTGCAAGTATTTCACCTCTTTTGGGATTTTGTAACCCTTCGGGATGTGCGTGTAGTTCTCCTCTTTGGAGGAGGCCAGCACCTGAATGGCACCAAAATGCTTGGCTTCTTCGATGGCCTTGTTGGCCCAAACGCCCGTGTCGGTGTAGGCGGCGGTCTCGTCGTCGTTGAGCAAGTTCATGGGAGCCATGAAAAACTGGGTGCTGGCCCCGCCCGACAGCCAGAGCGTGTGGTAGCCATCAGGCAGTTCGGCGATTTCTTTCATCAGGGCATTGGCCTCTTCGAGGATGGCCGTGAATTCCGAACCGCGGTGCGATAGTTCGAGCAGGCTCAAGCCGATGCCTTCGTAGTTGGCGACCGCCTTGGCGGCTTCTTTGATAACTGTAGCGGGCAGTATGGCCGGGCCAGCAGAGAAATTGTGTTTTTTCATGTAAAAAGTTGAGTGTTGCCCAGCAAAGGTAGCGCGACTCCCCATTTTACCCAGCCCACCGCTCACATCTTGTCCTCGAACATCAAATTGGCGATTTCGCGGCTCGAATAATGCTCACCCACTTGGAAGTAGAAGTATTTGAGGTCAATGCTGGTCAGATCGGGATGTGACGCATGAGGTTGCTGAATCCAAGCGATTTTTAAAAAAATCATTTGACCTCCCCCTCTTCCAACTGATCGATGTGACCCTTCAACATACGGTACGCCGTCTCGATTTCGGCTTGAAAAATCTGGGAGTGACAAGTTTGGGAGTGATTTTCGATAGCCATCCGCAAATGTGCTAGTGTCGCATCCGGCAGGTGACGTACGAGTAGGCGAGACAGATTTTTTGCGCCATGAGGCATGAGGAGGGCGCAATGCGGGACATTTTAACCGACG
>JAYSUY010000062.1:0-6579 GCA_043718855.1 Saprospiraceae bacterium
GGGGTCGGGGGTGGGGTTGACACGACGCGGCTCCCAGTCATCCTCCTCCCCGCCGCCCTCCACTCCGAACAAACCCTTCTCACCACTTTGCAGCCTGATTTTCAGTGCATTCAGTTGGCGGTGTACGACAACCGACCTGTGCCTGACCCACCCAGCCGCACCGACGACGTGCTGGTTTTTACCAGCCCGATGAATGTGCGGGCGTACTTCGAGCAGCATATTTTGCAGGAAAACCAGCGGGCGGTGGCGATTGGCCGCACGACTGCTGCTGCACTCGCAGCACGGGGCATTGTTGAGGTTATGGTGGCGGAAACGGCGACGGAGCGCGGCATGGCAGGGGCTGTGCTGGACTGGGCTGCGGGAAATTTGTGATTCCTGCCCAGCAACTTTCAAAGTCGGCGTAGTTTTCGGCCTCACAGCAATAATTTTCACAGTATGCCTACCCGTCGTCACGCCATCAAAACTATTCTGGCCGGAGCCGCCGCCCTGACCGCCGCCCCCTTGCCCGCCATAGCCTCGGCGAAGGCGGGCCTGTCGTTTGCAGAAACCCCTCACTCCTCACTCCTAAACCCTCAACCCGCCCCCCCCCGCAAGGGCAACATCCGCCACTCCGTGTGCCGCTGGTGCTACGACTCCATGCCGCTCAATGAGTTGTGTGTGGCGGCCAAAAACATGGGCATCTCGGCCATTGATCTCGTAGGGCCGAAGGACTGGGACACTTTGAAAAAACACGGCCTCGACTCCTCCATGTGCAACGGGGCAGAAATCAACCTTGTGGACGGCTGGAACAACCCAAAATTCCATGAGCAACTAATGAAAAACTACACCGAGATGATCCCGAAGGTGGCGCAAGCGGGCTATAAAAACCTGATCTGCTTCAGCGGCAACCGCCGGGGAATGGACGATTTGGTGGGGATGCGCAACTGCGCCAAGGGGTTGCGCCAACTGATGCCGCTGGCCGAAAAGCACGGCGTGACCATCATCATGGAACTCTTCAACACCAAAACCGACCACCCCGACTACATGTGCGACAGCTCGATCTGGGGCGTTGCGCTCTGCGACATGGTGGGCAGCGAGCGATTCAAATTGCTGTACGATATCTACCACATGCAGATCAACGAGGGCAATGTCATTCAGACCATCCGCAACTACTACCCCTACTTTGCACACTACCACACCGCCGGGGTGCCGGGTCGCCACGAGATCGGCGACAACCAGGAACTCTACTACCCAGCCATCATGCGGGCCATCGTAGAGACCGGATTCAAGGGCTATGTGGCGCAGGAGTTCATCCCGACGGCGAAAGAACCGCTCACCTCGCTGGCCCAAGCGATCGACCTCTGCGACGTATAGACCCCAACCTTTCATGCCATATCCATTCATCGCCATCGAAGGCAATATCGGGGTGGGCAAAACCACGCTCTGCCACCGGCTGGCCGCCCACACGGGCTGCTCATTAGTGCTGGAGCAGTTCACCGACAACCCATTTTTGCCGTTTTTTTATGAGCAGCCGGAGCGCTACGCCTTTCCGGTCGAACTGTTCTTTATGACCGAGCGGCACAAGCAACTGTTGGAGCATTTCGCCCGCCCCGACCTGTTCAGCACCCACACCGTAGCGGACTATTTTTTTGTAAAAACCCTTCTTTTTGCTAAAAACAACCTCAGCGAGGAGGAGTTTCGGCTGTTTCAGCGGCTGTTCTCGGTGCTCAACGCCACCTTCCCCAAGCCCGATCTGCTGCTCTACCTGCACCGCCCGGTAGAGGTACTGACCCGCCAGATACGTGAGCGTGGGCGCGACATCGAGCGCAACATTTCCGCCGCTTACCTCGAAGACATCCAGAACGCCTATTTCGACTACCTGAAAACAGAGTCCGCTGCCCCGGTCGTGGTGCTTGATTTGGGCGAAGCCGATTTTCAGCGCGACGACAGCGTTTTTCAAAAAATAGTGGACTTGCTCCACGAGCCGCACCAGCCGGGCTGGCAGTTGCGGAAGTTGTAACCCTTGGATATGCTCGTCGGACGAATCGAAATCGTCGGGCGAATTGGCTCACAAACACAAAAAAACGCCCACCGATAGCCTCCATACCCGCTATTTTTCCGACAATTGCGGCTCGAAACAACAAACACACGCCCAACCCGGAACCCAAAACCTGCAACCGCACAAGTATGAATGCCAAAACCCTCGTCTTCGCCTCTTTTGCCGTATGGAGCCTCCTCTGCTACCGCTGGTACGTCTGCGGCATCAAGCAAGCCTGCGGCCCCGACACCGCCGCTGCCACCGCCGACGTGATTCAAACGCCCGCCATAGAGCCAGACCCGGTGGCCACCATTGATATGTCGGGCAGCGACGACGGTGCAGCCCAATCGAATCAATCATCCCAATCGGCTCAATCAAATAATCAATCGGCTCCCACCGCATCCAAGCCCCTGACTCCCTCCATCAGCGAAGTGCAGATGGAATCGGTGGAAGACCGCATGGTGATCTACTTCCCCTACAGCTCTGTGCGCCGCGAAGACAACGACGCGATTGACGACTACCTCACGCGCCTCGCCGCCTACCTGGCCGGTTCCGACCGCAAGGTGAGCATCGTCGGCCACACCGATTTTGTCGGCGAAGCCAAAGACAACAAACAGTTCGGTCTCCTCCGCGCCGCCAGCATCCGCGCCGCTTTGATGAAAAAAGGGGTCAGCAAGTCGCAAATCAGCATCAAATCCTACGGCGAGAGCAAATCCATCGCCACCAACGACACCCCACAGGGCAGGTACAGAAACCGCCGAGTGGAAATCAGAGTAAAATAGACTGTTGGCTTTTAGCCGTTGGCCTTTTGCTGCCAATGGCCAATAGCCAATAGCCAATAGCCATCAAGTTTATGTTCGAACAAGACATCCGCCTCGGCCCAGGAACGGGCACCACTACTAGCCATACGCTCGAAATCTTCATCATGCTCGCTGTGGCAGGCTTGCTGGGCCTTTGGCTCGGTTGGATTTTGTGGAGCCGCTACCGGCAAGAAGCCGAAAAACTGCGCCTCGACAACGCCAGCCTCAACGCTACCGCCGAAACCCTGCGCATC
Source organism: Saprospiraceae bacterium (assembly GCA_043718855.1). GTDB lineage: Bacteria > Bacteroidota > Bacteroidia > Chitinophagales > Saprospiraceae > M3007. Next base: position 3,072 of record JAYSUY010000062.1, read on the forward strand.
GAACTGGCTGCTGGCAAAACCAGCCTCAACACCGCCGAAGCCGACAACAGCAACTTCGCAGCACAGGTCGCCAGCCTCAACCGCAACAACGCCAACCTGCGCGACCGCGTAGCCGAACTTGAAGACCTCCTCAGTGTCACCGAGGCCCGCAACCGCACGGTGGAAACTGAACTGGGCCTCTCCTACACGCCCGACGCAGCCATTTCCGACGACTTTCCGCTGGAAATCACCACTCATTTACAAGAGCCGCACAGCACAAACTACGACGATGGTCTGGTGGAAATCCCAGTCATCGGAGCCAGCGAACCGGCTCCATTGATCGACATCATGCTGCCCACCCAGCCGCCGCAAGGCAACGTCACGGTGGAAGTAACCGAAGAACCACCAGCCGCAGAGGTCGTGATCGAAGAACCTGTCATTCTGGTAGTTGTGGCGAACACACCCGCCTTCGCCGAGGCTTCGGCGAACACGCCCGCCCCAATCGCTGCCATAAAACCCCGTTCTCCAAAAACCAAAGCCGCTGCTGCTACCACCACCGAATCGGCAGTGCCAGTAGCCGCTGCCAGCGAACCCGACGACCTGACCGTAGTAGAAGGCATTGGTCCAAAAATCCAGATGCTGCTCAACCAGTACGGCATCTACACCTACCACGAGTTGGCCGATACCGAGGTGAATCGCCTGAAAGAAATCCTGCAAAGTGCTGGCCCACAACTGGCTATGCACGACCCTGGCACCTGGCCCTCACAAGCCAACCTCGCCGCCAACGACCAGTGGGACGCGCTCAAATCCATACAGGGCTTCCTCAAAGGCGGAAAAAAACCGACTTGATAACGATGAACTATGAACGAGGAACGAGGAACGATAACTACACCACATGACGCTCCTCGTTCCTTGCTCTTGTTCCTCGTTCATAGTTCCTCCTTCATAGTTCATCGTTCCAGACGTGCTGCTCTTTTTCCGCAACAACCAGTTCACCACCGCTATCCCGCTTGCGCTCTACATCTTGCTGACGCACTTGGCGGCACTGCTGTGCGTGGTGTATCCCGGCCAGATGCAGCAGGCCAACGGCGGGTTGCTGTACAACACGATGTTTGGTTGGGCTACCGATGAGCCGTTTTACTCGGCACTGGGAGCGGCGGCACTGGTTTTTGTGCAAGCACTTCAAATTAATCGCTTGGCTGACGAGTTTCGCTTGATGAGCGACCGCAGCTGGCTGCCAGGACTGTTCTACGCGCTTGCAGCATCCTGTCTGCCCGACTTTTTGTTCCTCTCGCCGCCGCTGGTAGCCGCCACGTTTGTGCCGATAGCCATGCGGCGCATTTTTCAGTCTTACCAAAAATCAAACGGAGCGGCCTACATCTTGGACGCTGCGTTGTGGGTCACAGTGGGTAGTTTGTTCTACCCGCCCACCTTATTTTTGCTGCTGGCAGCAGTAGCTGGAGTACTGACCATGCGCTCGTTCAGTTTTCGGGAGCAGTGGGTATTTGTGACCGGTGTGTTGGTGCCGCTGGTGCTGGGTTGGCTGGGTTTTTTCTGGGCCGATCAAGGCAAAGCGTTCCTGATCGGCCAGTTTTCTGAGCTGGTTGGCTTTTACCGCTTCGACTCAGATTGGGGAACACAAACTACTCTGAAAGCAGTAGCGTTGGGCGCAGTCGTCCTGTTTGTGCTGTTCAATTCGGGGCGTTTTTACTATCGAAAACTCATTCAGACCCAAAAATGCATCACCGTGCTGTACTGGTTTTTAGCCGTAGCGGGCGGTGCTGCGCTGTTGCAAGGCGATATGCTTCCAGCACATTTTGTGCTGCTGATGCCCTCGGCAGGCATCTTTTTCTCCATGATTTTTTCGTCCATGCGCAACCGGATGCTGGCCGAAATCGCTCACTTGCTGCTGCTGGGTTTTGTGCTGTTCATTCAATATTTACCTAAATAATGGAATGATGAATCACGCGGCGGACCGCCATTCATCCTTCCAATGCCCACCAATCACTAATCACCAGTCACTAATCACTGACATGAGATTTGGCGTAATCGTTTTCCCCGGCTCCAACTGCGACGACGACATGGTACATGTCCTCGGCGAAGTCATGGGCCAAGAAGTGACCAAAATTTGGCACAAAAACACCTCCCTGCCCGGCTTCGGCAAAGGCGATTGCGTAGTGCTGCCCGGCGGGTTTTCCTACGGCGACTATGTGCGGGCGGGCGCGATAGCCCAGTTTTCGCCCATCATGCAGGCCGTCAAAGCCTTCGCCGCCTCTGGCGGCTATGTGTGGGGCGTGTGCAACGGCTTCCAGATTCTCTGCGAATCTGGCCTCCTGCCTGGTGTGCTGCTGCGCAACGCCAACCAGCAGTTCATCTGTAAAAACGTGTGGCTGCGCCCCACTACCCACCACTCGCCCATCACCAGCGAGTTAGATTTAAACGCTGCGCTCAAAATCCCCATCGCCCACGCCGAGGGCCGCTACTTCGCCGACGAAGCCACGCTTGACACGCTGGAGCGCAACGACCAAGTGCTGTTCCGCTACTGCGATCCGACAGGACAAGTCACCGAAGCCGCCAACCCCAACGGCGCAGCCCGCAACATCGCGGGCATCTGCAACGAGCGCCGCAACGTGTTCGGCATGATGCCCCACCCCGAACGCGCCAGCGAAAGCGTGCTGGCCAATACAGATGGGTACGGGCTGTTCGAGTCGCTGCTGGCTGGGGTTTTGGTAGAAATGTGAGGCCCTACGCTGAGTAGGTGGAGGCACATCTCGACCATACGTTTACGAAACCTTGGGAGGTTTCGTAAACGTGGCTCCCTACCCGAAACCCAGAAACCAGAAACCTTCCACCGTGCAAACCATACTTCACATCGGCTGCGACTTCGACGGCCCCGTTCACGCCCCGCCAGCTGCTTGCCGCACCGGCGAGCCATACCTCGGCCCGCGCCGCTTACTGCTCTGGCTGGAGCACCAACTTGGCCTGAGCGGGCATCCAGAAAACACGGATTACCTGCGGATTGAGTTGTACCGGCAAGCACTGGGCATGGTGGAGGAAGTGGATGTTTTCTACGCCGCCTCCTTCGCCGCCGATCGCTTTGCCGCCGCCGCCGCTCTGCTCGCTTGGCGCGACGAACTCCTGCTGTCGGGCTGGGATTTTGACCTTCCCCCCTCTGAAATCTCAGGCGACGTGCCGCTCCTCCCCCCACCGGGGGGGCTGGAGGGGGCTTCCCGCCTCCGCTGCTTCGCGCAGGTAGAAAAAACCTTCCGGGAAAAAATCATGTCCCCCGACATCTACCCCCAGGCCACTGGCACCGCCGACCGCTGGGCTATCGTCCTCGACAGCCTGAGCCGACAGCCGCTCGCTGTCGCGCAGGTGTTTCTCCACGAGCCGCTGTACTTGCAGCCGCCTGTTGTACAGCGTTTTATCAAAATTTTACAAGAAAAAAATGTGGCGGTAGAGGAGGTGGCAGCCGTATGCGCTGCCCCAGAAGGGACGGTGCTGGGGGAGTTACAACGGCGGCTCAACC
>JAYSUY010000611.1:0-4151 GCA_043718855.1 Saprospiraceae bacterium
GTAAGAGTCTGCGCCTGTGTTGCTACCGCTGGGCGCGGTGGCGCGGTTGGCGATGGTGAGGTCGGCACGTTTTTGCAGTTCGGAAAAATCGGAGCCGATGAAGTATTTGACCCCGTTGGGCAACTCGAACCAGACCTTCGGCATGGGCACGCCGCCGAGCGCACCTGATTGGTTGTCAGGCTCGTAGATGCGCACCCAGAGCGCACCGAGGTTCCAGTCGCCTGGCGTGGCGAGCGGGGTGCCGACCACCGTCTTGTGGCCCAGCGGCCCCTGGTACACCAGCATGGCGGCCTTGCGAGAGTTGGATTTTTGGCGGTACGGATGCTCGTGGCCGCCGTTGTTCAGGGCGGTCGGGTTGCCAGTGGTCAGGTCAAATTCGAGGCGGTACTTGCGGTTGGCGGCGTTGCGGCTGGCCCCTACGCGGAAGGGGTTGGTGCTGCCCGGCAGCGGCTCGATGTCGGCATCGGCCACGGAAACTTCGGCTGTGCCGAACACCCGCTGGGCGTAATATTCCACGCCGTTGAGCGGTGGCGACACTTGCACAGAGAAGAATCGGCAGTGCGGAAACTCGCCTTCCATGACCAACTTGCTGCCAAACGGCGCGAGGCAGGTGCCGAGGAAGAGGTAGGTCACCTTCGGGTCAGGAATGCCCGCGTAGAGCGAATCTTTGTTGATGGGCTTGGCGTAGCGCACCGCCCAGGTTTCGGCGGCGGTCGCGTCGTCGGGGTTTTTCAGGTAAAAATTTTTGCTGTCGCTGATGCCCTGCGGGATGAGCGCGGCGGGGATGGCGGCGGGGACTTGGCCCTTCGTCCACTTTTCGATGTGCGCCTCCAAGTTGCCTGACCAAGCCTCGGCTTCGGCCACCACCTCGGCGGGCGGGCGGTTGGGGTAAGGCACGGAGGGCGGCAGGCAGGCGGGCAGGAAAAAAGTGGAGAGTGCGCCGAAAAGCAGGGCGGGGAGAATCGGTTTGTAGTGCATGATGGATGAAGTTTTTGAACGTGGAGAATGACCAGAAGACGCACAAGATTCCAACCATGTTACGGCAAAACCGCTTGACAAAAGTCAATTTCGCCGCCCCCGTATCCGGCTTAGCGTCTCAAATTTCACCCCGATAAAATCGGCGATCTGGTGCAGCGGAATGTGCTGCAAAGCCTCCGGGTGAGCCGCCGTGAAAGCGTCGTATTTTTCCTTGCCGGTCTTGAACTGGAGGCCGATGCCGCGCTCCATTTGCAGCAGCAGGTACTGCGCGGTGGTGAGCCGCCCGAAGCGCTCCCACACTTTTTCGGTGTCGTAAAAGTGTTCTAAAACAGCGTGTTCGATGGACAGCATCTCGCAGTCCGTGACGGCGATGATGTTGTGGACGGCGGGTTTTTGCTGGATGAGGCTGTATACCTCAGTTACCAAATCGGTCGGAAAAGAAAACCAGACGGTGCCTTCCGTGTCGCCCTTCACGAGGTAGTGCCGCAGGATGCCGCGATGCACAAACCACACCTTCTCGCACACCTCGCCCGCCCGCACGAGGATGTCGTTTTTGTGAAAATGCTCGACTTTCAGCACTGCAAGAAATGCCGCCAACTGCTCATCGGAGGGCTGCACGAAGTGGCGGATGTAGGCAGTGAAGTGTTCGAGGAGGGTCATGCGACGGCTCGGTTTTGCAAACAAAAGTAGGCAGAGTATGTCCTTCGAGCGGCTTTGAAATAAAAGCCCGAATTGCCTCTCGATTTGTCGTGTGGCAACGAAGTGGAGGCACCTGCACAAGCCAAGTTTCCGGGAATCTCTTGTCCAAGGCATCCGAACGGGGCTTGGCTGGTGTAGATGGCTTCACTTCGTTGCGACATGACAAGTCAAGGGTATGGCTAAGTTATTACGAAAAATTCTAAAAAAATTTCATCCCTACCTTTGCCCGCCAACGGTTCGAAACCACCCGCCAACGGCATCACAGATGGCAGCAAAGTCATTTCAACAGAAAATACGCAACAGTTTTGCCCAACAGGGTCTGATGCAGACCCTCGGGGCCAGCATCGCTCAGGTGGAGCCGGGCAAAGTGGTGCTCGAATGCGCCTACCACGCGGGGCTTAGCCAGCAGCACGGTTTTTTTCATGCCGGGGTGCTGACGAGCCTGGCCGACTCTGCTTGCGGGTACGCTGCCCTCACGGTCATGCCCGAAACCGCCGACGTGCTGTCCGTTGAGTTCAAAATCAACCTGCTGAGGCCGGCCAACACCCCAAAAATCATCGCCATCGGCACCGTGCTGAAAGCCGGGAAAACCATCGTCGTCTGCGAAGGCGAGGTGTTCGACGCGACCGGGGAAAAACTTTTGGCGAAGATGACGGCTACTATGTTCACGATTCAGCCACCAGAGTAGCGTGTCGGCCCATTCATCATTGTTCATTCATCCTTCATCATTGCAAAGCATGACCGTTCTCATCACTGGCGCGTCCTCCGGCATTGGCCGGGCTACCGCCGAATTTTTTGCCCAAAAAGGTTGGAACGTAGCCGCCACCATGCGCTCGCCCGAAAAAGAAACCAAACTGACCCGTTTCCCCAACTTCCAACTCTACCGCCTCGACGTGACCGACAACGCCAGCATCGAGGCGGCCATACAGAGCGCGGTGGCCGACTTCGGCGGCATCGACGCATTGGTGAACAACGCGGGCTTCGGTGCCGACGGCGTGTTCGAGGCGATGGACGACGAGTTCATCCGCAAGCAGTTCGACACCAACGTGTTCGGCCTCATGCGCGTCACGCGGGCCATTGTCCCATATTTTCGGAAAAAAAAAGCGGGCACCATCATCCAAGTCGCCAGCATGGGCGGGCGGCTGGCCTTCCCGCTGTACAGCATCTATCACGGCACGAAGTGGGCGGTGGAAGGTTTCAGTGAGAGCCTCGCCTACGAACTCCGCCCCTTCGGCATCAAGGTGCGCATCATCGAGCCGGGGGCCATCAAAACCGACTTCTACGGACGCAGCAGGGCTTTCGTAAAACCCACGAAAACAACGGAATACGACGCTTTCGTAGCGGCCTGCGAAAAGGTCTCGATGGAAAGCGGCGACAAAGGCGAACCGGCAGCCAAAGTCGCGGCAGCCATTTTTCGAGCGGCTACTGACAGCGGCTGGAAGATGCGCTACCCCGCTGGCGCGCCCGCTCCGAAGTTGCTTTGGCTGCGCAAAGCGATACCCGACGCTTGGTGGTTCGGAGTGGTTCGGAACAGTTACAAAATTTCGTAAAAGTTTATCAAAATACGTTGGCCTGTGGCTGCCGCGCATTCCGCTGAGAAATATGAAGGCCCCTGTGGACATGGATCAAGCGCATCACGGAACGCCCTCCACTGGGCTGGAAGCGGACAAGTTGCTTTTGCTGCATCTGATCGAGCAATACCGCCAAACGCCTGACGACACCTTGCTGCCCCCGCACCCAATGTTTGGCAAACTGAGCCGCGAGCAGTGGGGGCGTTTCATTTACGTCCATCTGGATCACCATCTGAGGCAGTTTGACAAATAATGTCGCTCGAATTGGAGGCCTAAAAAACAAAAGCCATTCCTGCCGATGAGGCAGAAATGGCTTTTGTTTTTTGTCGGCGGGCTTTTAAGCCCCCAAGTATGTTTTCAGCAATTTGCTGCGGCTCGTGGCGCGTAACTTGTTGATTGCCTTGTCTTTGATCTGGCGTACCCGCTCGCGGGTGAGGCCGAATTTGTCGCCGATGTCTTCGAGTGACATGGGGTGCTCCACGCCAATACCGAAGTAAAGTTTGATTACGTCGGCTTGGCGCTCGGTGAGCGTACCCAGCGAGCGCTCGATTTCCCGGCGCAGCGAGTCGGCGTAGTCCAAGTGAGAGTCGGTGCCGGGCATGGTGTTGTTTTCCAGCACATCCAGCAGCGAGTTGTCTTCGCCTTCCACGAAGGGCGCGTCCATCGAAACGTGGCGACCCGAATTACTCAGTGTATCGGAGATTTTTTCAACTGTTGTTTCCAAATTATCTGCTAATTCCTCAGGTGAGGGTTCACGTTCAAATTCCTGCTCTAATCTGGAGAATGCTTTACTGATTTTGCTTAAAGATCCAACCTGGTTTAATGGCAAACGCACAATACGCGATTGCTCCGCTATTGCCTGCAAAATGGATTGGCGGATCCACCAAACCGCATACGAAATAA
>JAYSUY010000612.1:0-4149 GCA_043718855.1 Saprospiraceae bacterium
TGTAAATACGGTGGAATGGAAAGCCACTGACGTGGCCGGCAACACGGCCACCTGCTCGTTCACGGTGACGGTGACGGACACTCAGAAACCCAGCATCTCCTGCCCTCCCAACGAGGTGCGCAGCACTGATCCGGGGCAGTGCACCGCAGTGGTACAATATCCAAACCCTGTATTTTCAGACAATTGCTCTGGCGCAAATCTTGTACTCACGAGCGGTCTGCCCAGCGGTTCTGCTTTCCCGAAGGGTGTAACTTCGCTGAACTGGCAAGCCACTGACGCGGTGGGTTTATCGGCCATCTGCAACTTCATCGTTACGGTGAATGATACGCAGGCTCCCGGCATCACTTGCCCAGCGAGCATTGTCAAAAACACTGATGTTGGCTTGTGTAGCGCGGTGACCACGTACACAACCCCTATCGTGACAGACAACTGCACCGGAGCAAGCAGTGCTTTGTTTCCGCCCAGTTTGCCCAGCGGCTCAACGTTCCCGAAGGGTACTACCTCGGTAGTTTGGCAAGCCACCGATGCGGTGGGCCTCACCACTCGGTGTACTTTCACGGTGACGGTGACCGACAACCAACGGCCTGTGGCTACTTGCCCAAGCAACCAGATACTATCGACGGCTCCTAACCTGTGTACCGCACCGGTGTCTTACACAACACCCACATTTACAGACAACTGTCCGGGCGGCTCTATGGTGATTCAAAGCGGCTTGCCAAGCGGTTCTAATTTCCCGAAGGGCCTGACGACGGTCGTGTGGCGGGCCACCGACGCAGTGGGGCTGACCAGAACCTGCACATTCCGGGTGACGGTAAACGACACACAACTGCCTACACTCAACTGCCCAGCCAGTCAGTCGATCAACGTGGCAGCGGGCCTTTGCAACTCGTCGCCGTTCATCTACTCGGTAACGGCTACCGACAACTGTACCCCACCTGCACCGTCGCTCTTGAAATTGAGTGGCTTGGCGAGTGGCTCTGTTTTCCCGAGAGGGGCCAACGCGGTGACTTGGCGAGCCACTGATGGGTCGGGCAATACGACTACTTGCCTGTTCACGATCACGGTAGTGGACAATATCGCACCAGTGATCACTTGCCCTGGCAACATCTCAGTGACTGCCGCACCTGGGCAGTGCAGCGCAATCGTGACGTATACCAATCCCACTGCAACAGACAACTGCGCTATCATGTCGAATTATTTGCTCAGCGGCTTAGCCAGTGGTTCGCTGTTCGCACAGGGACCCACGGTGAACGTGTGGCGGGCTGAGGACAACAGCGGGATGACCAAAACCTGCGCCTTCACGGTGACGGTGGCGTGTGGCACGAGCGGCGAGCAAGTGCTGGAGAGCAGGTTGCAGTTAGCGGAGAACAGTGCTGGCGACTCAGCACCGATCACGATGGACATCGCCCCGAACCCGGCAACCGAGTGGGTGAAGGTGACGATGACCGGATTGGGCGAACAGGGCGGCGATCTGCTGCTGTTCGATCACTTGGGCCGCATGGTGATGCGACAGGTGGTGGCCAATGGTCAGGTATCGGCTTTTGTTGACCTCAGCGTAGCGGGGCTGCCGCATGGACTGTACCAAGTCCGGCTGCGCACAGCGCGCGGCATGGTGACGAAGGGCTTGGTGGTGAGCAGATTGTAAACTTCGCAAGTATATCTGGCGTTGAGCGAGCCTCTCTGAATATTTTAGTGGCCGCCGCGAGAAGCATTTGCTTTTCGCGGCGGCTTTTTTGTTCAGGGGCTTGGCATCTCCCAAAAATTCACCTCCTGCTCGAAGTTCAAAAACCCTGGCGTGGTCGTGTAGGTTTTCACCAGTTGGAAGCCGATTTTGGGCAGCGTCCGGTTGGGCGCTGGGTTCAGCGCGTAGGGTTCGCAGCAGAGTTTTTGCAGGTGCAGGTTTTGAAAAAAATAGGGGATCGCCATGTTCACCAAAGCCGCGCCGATGCCCCTGCGCCGGTCGCTGGCCGACCAGAGGTGGAGGTGCATGTAGGCTTCCTCGCCGAACCTGATCTTGTTCACGTTGCAGTGGCCCACGGGCTGGCCGTCGGCTTGCAGGATGATGCAGTACGACTTTTTTTCTTCGTAGGGTAGGCTCAGTTGCTCCGAAAGCAGGGCGAGCCAATGCGCCTCGGTGGGCATTTTGGTGAGGTCAACGCCCATGCCTTGCAAGTAGGCCGGGTCGGCGGTGAGCCAGTAGCGGGCGATGAGGGCGGTGTCGGGAGGCTGAATTTCGCGGACGTAGAGGGCTGGGTGCATGGTGTACATTTTGGCTGCGAAAGTAGGCTTCTTCCGAAACACAGCAATAATGGGACACGGATGGGACGGATGAGACGGATAAAAACGGATTTGGGAAAAATCCGTCCTAATCAGTTTGATCCGTCCCATCCGTGTTCCATTGTTGCTGTGTTTGTAGCGCACCATGTCAATTTGCCGCCGCCCAAACCCACCTTCACCGCCCTTTCCCCCCAAAATCGTCTATCCCCGCCCCCCGACTTTGCCCGCCGCCATATCTTGCCCGAAATTCATTTTTCAACATAAAAAGCATGAAGCAACTTGTACACCTTGCGCTCGGCCTACTGTGCTGCGCCACCTCCATTTCCGCCCAGGACCTCCCCGCCGACCTGAACGGCTACCACTTCACCCCACAGAAAAAACTCGCCGTCACGCCGGTGGAAAACCAGAACAAATCTGGCACCTGCTGGGTGTACTCCACCAACTCCTTCCTCGAAAGCGAGATCATCCGCATGGGCAAGTCGCCGGTGGGACTGAGCGAAATGTTTGTGGTGCGGGCCGGCTACTTGGAGCGGGCCGAGAACTATGTGCGCCGCCAGGGCGCAGCCGCTTTCGGCCAGGGCGCCGAAAACCACGACGTGATGAACATCGTGAAAAAGTACGGCATCGTGCCGCAAGCCATGTACAGCGGTTTTCCGATAGGGCAAGACAAGCCGGTACACGGCGAGATGGAGGCTGTGCTGAAGGCCATGCTCGACGCGATGGTCAAGATGCCTGACGGCAAACTCAGCAAGCAGTGGATGGCGGCTTACAAAGGCGCGCTCGACGGCTACCTCGGCACACCTTCGGCCACTTTCCAGTGGGAGGGCAAATCCTACACGCCCCAGTCCTACTTCCAGAGCCTCGGCATCAATCCCGACAACTACGTGGCCCTCACCTCCTACACCCACCACCCGTACTACAAGCCCTTCGTGCTGGAAGTGTCGGACAACTGGTCGAACGGCCAGTTCACCAACCTGCCGCTCGACGAGTTTGCCCAAGTGGCCGAAAACGCCGTGCTGCTCGGCTACTCCGTGCTGTGGGCCACCGATGTGAGCGAGAAGACTTTTTCGGCCAAAGAAGGGCTGGCGGTAATGCCCGAAAAGGCTTGGGACGACATGACGCAGGGCGCGCGCGACTCCATCTGGAAGGCCCCGGTGAAGGAAAAATGGCTGACCGCCGAAGAGCGCCAGCAGGGCTTTGACGAACTGACCACCACCGACGACCACGGGATGCACATCACCGGCTTGGTGAAAGACCAGAACGGCACGAAGTATTACACCGTGAAAAACTCTTGGGGCACCACCATCAAGAAGGAAATGGGCGGCTACCTGTATGTGTCGCAGCCGTATTTTCAGGCAAAAACGATGTCCATGATGGTACACAAGGACGCGATACCGAAGGAGATTCGCAAGAAACTGGGGATGTAATTCAGCCCCCTCAGTCCGCCACCAACTTGCCCACTGCCACCACGCCTCCGTCCTCGCTGACGAAGCGGCAGAAGTACACTCCGCTGGGCAGTTGCCCGCGTTGCAGGGTGTACTGGCCGCCCGTTGTCCGGTCGTCGCGCAGCATACGCCCCTGTGGGTCAAAGAGTTGGAAGCGGCACTCGCCAGTATAGTCCAACTCCACTCGTGCGAAGTCGTGGAAAGGCTGTGGGGAAATTTTTGCCGAAGGCACCACAGGCGCAGCCCGCACCCCGGAGGTGTAACTCAGTCGGACGGTGTTGGTGCGCACTGGCAGATTGTAGTCAAAAAAGATGTCCGCAAAATTTTCCAGCACCGCCCCCGGCTGGGCAGGCTGCTTGGGCTGCACAGCAAATTTCACGAAGCCGTGCGAAGCCGCCTCGTTCGTGCTGCTGTCGGGCAGCAGGAT
>JAYSUY010000613.1:0-12136 GCA_043718855.1 Saprospiraceae bacterium
GAGGAAACCGCTGACCGGCTGCCCCTCGGTGAAAAAACTGGTGGTTTTTTCCTCGCCGTCCACCAGATAAAACTGTCGCACACAGCCTTGCAGGACAAAGTAGCAGACGTTGCACACCTGTCCTTCCCGGAGCAAAACTTTGCCCCGCTTGTGCGCCCGAATTTTGACCAACTCCAATATCGTGTTGATTTCGGCATCGCTGACCGGGGCTATTTGCCTGATGTAATCAATCAGCACCTGCTCAGGGGCAGAACGGCGGCGGATTTTGACAGCGGTGATTTGTGGTGCGTAAGTCAATGTTTCTATCATGTTGTTGATTTATTTGAAAGTTCCCAGTGGTTCTCCACTGGGAACTTTCAAAGTTACACGCTCGCTGCGGTCAAGTCAGGCTCTTTTTCGACGTGGCTTTTTATTTCAGGGGCAAGTCTGGCGGATGAATGCCCACAGCGACCATCGCTTTTCGGAGGTGACGAGCGGCAGCCGGTTTATTCTCAGGGTTTCGATGGTCGCCCTGCCCGTAGGGGTGATTCCGAGGAGGAGCGTGGATGTGTCGTCCCAGCAAAAATGCTTGCTCCAAACTTGGACACGCGGATTGAAGAGCGAGGCATTCTCTTCCGATACGGGGGTAATGGCTGCAATTTTGGTGAACCGCAGATTCAAGGTTCAAATGCAACAGCCTGATGGGAAGTGATAGAGACTTTAAGCCTTTGAGAAGAGTTCTCGATCTCTAATTTTCCGGGCATCTGTATAGTCATCCGCCCACCAGATGACTTCGCCCGCTTTTCTCGGCGGTTTGGAAAGCGCAAGTTTACCCCTGCCTTCCTGTTTTGCTTCCTGCTGGGCTACACGAAAGTGGTAATGATCGAAGATGCGCAGGGCCTCTATTAGGTAGGATACGGCTATACGGCGGTTGCGGATGAGGAGCAGGTTTTCCCCATTTTTGGTGTCGGCAGCCGCAGAGAAATTGTAGGAACCCAGATATACCCGTGCAGTGGGCTTGTCAAAATCGATTACGACGAACTTGTGGTGCATTCGGACACCGCCACCGCCCGCAGGCTCCGATTTGAAGGGCTCGGGAACGTTCTTTCCGAGTGCTGTTGGACTGACGGGAGCGATGTTGCCGTTGGGCTTTTGGAGCACTATGCCGCCTACTTTTTTGTCCGAAATGCCGTATACGAACCGCTTGCTGTTGTTCGTCACCTTTGTGATGGCATCCAAAATGGGGCCGGGGGTCTGGTAGAGGAAGGCGAGCGAAAAAAACAGGCTTGACTTGGTATTCTGGTCAATATCATTGGCGATGGAGGCCAACAGCGCGTTTTCCGTAGCGTGTGGAGAGAATGCCACATGAGCATCTATCCCGACAAGGCCCAAGTCATTCCATGTTGCGGAGCCTGTTTTGCCGAAACCAATAGGCTTATCATGCTCCCAGTAATCATTGAATGCAGTGAGGAAAGGCTTTACTGCGGCCTTGCCCTGCAAGATGACTGCGTTGTTGGACTGTACGAAGAAGCCGCGCCAAGTGTAGTTGGTAGAGCCGCACACAACGGCTTGTACTTGTGGCCCATCCACTACGATGGTCTTGTTGTGCTGAAGTTTTCCCATGTGCTGCCGTTTCACATTGCTCGCGCCAGCCGAAACGGACAGGCGCTCTGCCGCTTGTGTCTCGCCAGATGTTGGCTCTCCGTGTGCGCCGTCGTCATCAATGATTACTTTGAGCCGGGGGCCGATTTTTTCGAGGCGCGAGACCACATCTGGTTCGCTCAGATCGTAAGCTACTACGCGAACTTGCGCCTGAGGGTCGGCGATAGCTTGGTCGAGTACCTCCAAGATAGCGTGTCGAGCCTCGAATCCCATCCAATCCAAGGCCTCCTTGGCTTTTGGGTGAGTAGGCTTGAAGGTCAACCCTTTGTCTGAATTTTCGGGTAGTAAGGTGTTGATGGCTCCTGCAGATTCGTATCGGTCTACAAAGGCTTGTGATGACACAAAGCCACGAGTGTAGGTGACGTTCAGTTGCCCCGGATAGGTTTCCCGCTGCAACTCAATGGCAACTTCTTGCGGCTCGCCGTAGCTCAGTTCGTCTATAGCGTTCATAAAGACCGGCATGACCCGATAAACAAACTTGCCGGGCATATCAGCATTGCGCGGGAAATGCACCCAGCGGAATTTCTGGATTGGAGAGAGTCGGGTTGCCAGCGTGTTCGCGTTGACACCTCCATCGGCTCCCAGAAAAGAGATGCGGTTTTTTAAGGAGAAAAATTTCTGGCCCTCTGGCTCTTTGTACTCTATGGCGAAGCCCACAAAGTCATCTGGGGGTTTGCCATTTTTCCAATTCATGGCAAGGAGGGCCATGCCATCACCGCGATGAATTTTTAGCGTAAACAGGGCAGCTGCGTTTCGGCCACTGACTTGAAAAGCACTCTTTTTGGTAGTTGCCATAAGTATCGAATATTTGTCTTGTCTTTCGAGGCTTGTCTGCACTGGACAGATAATCAATTCTCCAAAAAGTACATCTCGATCTCGCCCTTGTTCTTCACTGGAATCTTGCCCCGGTGTTTGAACTGGAACTGGCTTTTCACCGCTTCGTACACCGGGCCGGAGACGTTGATTTTGCCGCCTTCGCCGGCCTGCTCCACCCGTGCGGCGATGTTGACGGTGTCGCCCCAGATGTCGAAAGCAAATTTTTTGCTGCCCACCACGCCGGCCACCACGGGGCCGCTGTGTATGCCGATGCGGGCATCGTAGCGAGGCAGCCCCTGCTGGTCGCGCTCGAAGTTCCATTGCAGCAGCCAGGCCTGCATCTCGCGGGCGGCGTGTACCATGTTGCGCAGTTGAGATCCGTCGCGGCCATCAGGCAGCATACCCCCAGCGCACATGTAGGCATCGCCGATGGTCTTGATTTTTTCGAGGTTGTTGCGGGCGATGATCTCGTCAAATTTCTGGAAGCAGGTATCCAGTTCGCTGACGAGTTGCTGGGGCGTTTGCTTTTCAGCAATTTTGCTAAATCCCACAAAATCAGCGAACAGTACGCTCACATCCTCAAAATATCGGGCTTTGGTGTGGCCTTGTTTTTTCAGTTCTTCGGCCACCAGCGCGGGCAAAATATTGAGCAGCAAGTCCTCTGACCGCTGCTGTTCTTCACGAATGATGATGTTTTTTTCTCCCAGCACTTTGGCGTGCTGGCGGGCGCGGACGACGCTGTACAATGCGCCGCCAGTGAGCAGCAGCAAGGCCAGCATTCCGGCCAGATAGAAATTGCGGTTGGTTTCCGACTCGCGGAGTGCGAGGGTGGAGTTGGCGATGGCGAGCGAGTCCAAGTTGGAGCGGTAACCGAGCGAGTCGAGCATGAACCGCTGCTGCATCAGCACGAGGTTGGCCTTCATTTGATTCTCGCTCATGGTGTCGAGGGCGGCCTGTTTCTGGGCGAGTTGGGCTTGGAGGCTTTCGCTCTGTTCCAGCAGTTTGCTCTGGGCGGCGGCAGATGCGTTGGCGTTGGCCGTCATCTTGTTGATGGCGTTGTTCAGTTCCTGCTTTAACTCCTGCCGTGTGAACGGTACACCGGGCGGCGGCGGCGCGCTAGAAACACTGGTTGCCGATGGCAGCGCGGACACAACTACGGTGCCGTTGAGTTTTGCTATTTGGGCTTCTGCGGCGGCCAAGTCCTTTTTGTCGCCTGAGCGCAGGGCCAGCCGCTTCAGGTTTTCGAGGTTGTCGAGCATCAGGGCCTTGTTCTGACTTTTGCTGTCTTGCAGGATTTCGAGACTGCTCTCAAATTTGCCCGCTGCCTTGCGCTTGCCGCCGAGCGCGAGGGCGCGTCCGTAGCGGTTGTAGGCCACAGCGCGGAGTTCGGGGGTGCGTATTTTTTTGGCGAAACTTTCGGCCTCATCAGCCCAGTTGGCCGCCTTGTCGTACTGCCCCGCCTCGATGCAAGCATCTGCCAGCGCGATCAGTTTTTCCACTCGTGCAGCACCAGAGGCACCGATCATTTGCTCCTCCAACTGTCGGAGATGGTCTGTTTGGGCATGGAGGGTGTTGAAAAGAAAAACACAGGCAAGTGCCGATAGGCATCGACAAAGAAGAGATTTCATGGTGATGGAAAAATTTAAAAGGCAAAGTTAGCAAGCCCTGCTTGCAAGTTTGTTGCCAAAACAGGCGAAAGACAAAGTATTATTCTCCGGCGGACAAGCACTTGGCTTGCTGCATCAGTGCATCCACCTGCTGTACGCCGTAGTCCTCGTATCCGGTACTCCATGCAATACGGAGGCGGTCGAGTTCAGTGCTTCGGATTTTGCGGAGCGTGGCAGCATCGAGTGGGTACTGAGCGCGGTAGGTGACGAGGCGGGTATCGGGGTCGGTAGTGCCTTCGTCGAGTTGTGAGTTGCTGAGGTTCAATGCTGTGCCGTCAGTGAAGGTGAGCATGGCGAGGCTATTTTTGGGCAGGTTGCCGAAGGCTCGGCGGGTATTGGGGTCGTTGATCTGGAAGGTGAGCAGCAGGCTAGCATTCGGCCCGGCGGTGGCGGTGGCGGCTTGGCACACGATCTGATTTTTTCCCTCCAAGTAGGCCCGTAGGGCGGGGGCGGTTTGGTGGAACAATTCGCCTGCTTGGGTCTGCCGCAGCGTGGCACCGGTGAACTCATCGCGGGTGTTGACCGCTAACGAGCAGGGTGGGGTAGGGGGGTGGAGCATCACATCTTGCGCGGGGTCGTAGGCGGAGAATTTGGGCGGGGCGGGGGCTTCACTTTTTTTGTCTCTGGGCTGGGCGGTTTTGGGGGTCATGCTCTGGGCCGTATCGGCGGGCGGCGCAGCAGCGGTGTTGGCAGCAGGTGGGGCCGCCTCCGAAGGGGCAGACTTCTCTTCCTGCTTGGCTTTCTTCAACCTGTCTTTGAGACTTTTTTTCCGCTCTCCTGCTTCGGCTGCGACGGGCTGCCCTGCTGCTGAACTTTGAACTTCAAACTTTGAACTTTGAACTTCAAACTTCAAACTCTGCACTTCCTTCCACGCCTTCGGCAAATTTTTTCGCTGCGCTCCAGGTTCCATCACGGCGATTTTTTCGCAGAGCGAAGCGGTTTTTTGTGCCTTTTTCAACTGAGCGGCGGCAGCGCGTTCGGCGGCGCGGGCGGTTTTGAGGTGGACTGTGAGGGAGTCCAGCACGGCCCGTTCGATGCTGGTATCTTGGCGGGCAAGCATCAGGTTTTCTTCCTGCGTCCTGCGCTCCTGCTCTCGCGAGCGGACGGCGGCGGCGCAGTCAGCCTCCAAATTTTTGGCTTGGATGAAGAGTTGCGAAGCGAGGCTCGCCAACTGCTCGGCGGGGAGAGAGTCGAGCAGGGGAAGCGAGTCGAGGGGGGCGGAGGTTTGGGCTTGTGTAACTTGCGGGAACAAAAAAAGTAGAGCAAGGAACACTTGGGGCAAAAAGCGGTGGTAGTGCATAACAGATATCTTAGTGGAGGTAGTTGAGGTAGCGATACGCGCCTCGAACGGCTTCTTTGAATTTTTGATAGGACGGCAACTGGCTCAACTGGTCAAGGCTAATTTTTTGGCCGATTGGGGTGTAGAGGTCGCCGATGCCAAACTGCTGACGTTTGCGCTGAGTCTCGTCCCGAAGCGCAGTGCGGATGGCTTCTTCGATGGCTTTTTTGGGGTCGGAAAATGATTCGGGCTGGCGGTGGAGGCCCAATTCTTGGTCGCTCTTTGAAGTGCCGATTTCGTTTTTCAAAAGGCCCTTGTCAGCCAACATCCATGCTTCGGTCATTTGCACGGGTACGATGGCGACCAAGTTTTTGCAAACGGTTTCTGTGGTCGCTTGAACGGCAGAAAAGGCTGGTTGGATGTGATGTGCAAAAGCCGTTTGGTCATCTCTATCATCAGCATCTACATGGACGCACAAGACAAAAAGCCCCAGTTGTTCTGCCCGGCGTGCTGCTTCGACCACGCTTTTTTCGATGCCTTGGCTCTTGGGTCTTTTTATGTACTGAACGGGCAGTACGTCTGTCTCGCCTTTGCACTCCAGTGCAACGTCCTCGAAAGTACGTTGGATGATAGAGGTCAAAAAGTGCTCATCGGTGCTGCCTTCTCCATTGAAGCCGACTGTAATTTGCTTTGCCATTACTGTTCGAAGGTTTTGAAGGTGTTTTCAAAATCAGCGGAATGGAGGTAAGCGGCCGCCCCGGCAAGCGTCATTTTGCGTTCGCTGTCAGAGATATGGAGGCTCAAATGGGACGAAGCCATTTCTACTGGCCGGATGTGCGAAATGCGCATTTTCATTTTTCTTCCCTCTACCTCGGCTATTCGGGTCACCAATTGGGCAAACCAAATCGCGGCGTTTCCATTGCTCTCCAACGCAAATACCTCGTTCAGCAAAATGGGCGAGTGGGTGTTGACGATGACCTGCCGCAAGGGAGAATCCTCTTTTGAAAAGTCAACGCTCAGGTCTTGGAGCAGCGCGGCCATTGCTTTGAGGCGAAAGGGGTGTACGCCATTTTCCGGCTCTTCAAAACAAAGCAAGTCGCGGTGCTGGTCGTCGTACAGGAAAAGCAGGAGCGTGAGCAGCCGGAGGGTGCCTTCCGAGAGTACGCGGGAGGAGAATTCGCGCCCGTCTTCGCTCTGGATTTTGATGAGGAACTGCTTGTTGGCCTTGTCGTCTAGCACTCTTACGTCGGTCAAGTTGGGCAGCAGGTTGTTCAGTCGGCGCGAAATGTCTTGGAGGGAGAAAGGGGTTTCCAGACTGATGCGGTAGAGCGCGGCGGCCAAATTGCCCCCGTTCTGGGTGATTCGGTCGCTTGCGCCCACATCCTGCTGGGTGGGTTCGCGCAGGGCTTGGGGGCTGAGTTGAAGGAATTTCCAACTGCGCATTTCTTCCCGCGCCGCGAAAATGTGCGGGAACTCCACTGAGTCGAACGCACTCATAACCGTCCGGGTGGCTGCGGTGGATGGAAATACCCGCCTGTTGCCCGTAAATCCCTCTTCGACAACGAAAGCAGGCACTGTGTTCAGATAATCCATGTAGATGCAAGGTATGCTTTGCTTATCCATCGCTCCCGTTGGACACCAATGGTCTTGCTTTTCGGCTGGTATAAAGTTCTGCACCCATCGGTCCTCCTCTCGTGGTATCGGCGCTAAGTGCTCGTTTGCTACGAATAGGCCATCCAGCCCCCGCCCGTTCTTGCGCCGCTGGATTTTCAATTGATAGCAGAGGCGCGTATAGGTCAAATCTGCCGTTCCGCCCCAACCGTCGCGCACTTGTCTGTTCAGCAGCAAGTCCAGTTCAAACTCCATTTCGTCGGCGTACCAGTCCTCCCCGTATTGAGTGAACAGTTCGATAGGCTCGCCGCGCTGGCCTTTGAAAGCGGTGCGCAAATCGTCCGCTTTGGCCATCATGGACAGCAGTTGCAGCGCATCCAAGAGATTGCTCTTCCCCGAAGCGTTCATGCCCGCAATCACCGTCATCGGCGAGAACTCCATTTCAAAGTCCCGAAAGGTCTTGAACCCGCTTATTTTGATTCTGGTCAACATTTTTGTATAATTTTCTCAGCAAAAGTAAACCTCGTTCCGTCATTTGCCCCATCAATTCACGCACACTAACAGTTCGGGCAGTAGCCCGCTTTTTTTATGAAAACGATTTGTGCCACCTTTTCCGTCGCCCTTCTTTTCCTCCTAAACGCCTGCAACACAGGCTCCAATCACCCCAATCCCTCCACAATGGACTTCAAAAAAATACCTATCGCCTATCCCGCTGCCCGCCAAGACACGAGTGTATCTGACACTTATTTTGACAAAAAAATCGCCGACCCCTACCGCTGGCTCGAAGATGACCAGAGCGCCGAAACGAAGGATTGGGTGCAAAAGCAGAACATCGTGACCAACGGATACCTCGGTCAAATCCCTTACCGCGAGAAGTTGAAAAAGCGCGTGGAGCAGATTTTCAACTTCGAGAAGTACAGCCCGCCCTTCAAAAAGGCTGGCAAGTTTTATTTCTTCAAAAACGATGGCCTGCAAAATCAGAGCGTGCTGTACGTGCAGGACGACCTCAACGCGCAGCCTCGCCTCGTGCTCGACCCCAACACGTTCAGCACCGACGGTACCAGTTCGCTCGGCGAGTACGCCTTCTCGAAGGACGGCAAGCACCTCGCCTACACCGTCTCGAAGGGCGGCTCTGACTGGCGCACCATTTTGGTGAAAAACTTGGACTCTGGCCAGATGCTGCCCGACCAACTCGAATGGGCCAAGTTCACCGGCCTCGGCTGGCAGGGCGACGGCTTTTACTACACCCGATACCCGGAGCCGAAAAAAGGGGCGGAACTGACGGCGGCCAACCAGTTTGGCGCGGTGTACTTCCACCAGCTCGGTGAGCACCAGTCGAAAGACCAACTCGTGTACACCGACCGGGCGCACCCCGACCGCTCGTTCAGCGCAAGCACCACCGAAGATGAGCGCTTCCTGTGTGTCACGGGCTTCGAGACCACCAGCGGCAACGTGCTGTACGTCAAAGATTTGGCTTCCGGCCAGAAGGAGTTCTCTGCGGTGTCCACTTCGTTTGAAAACGACTTTCAGGTGGTGGACAACATCGGCGATCAGGTGCTGGTGATGACCAATAATGCCGCACCCAATCAGCGGCTCATCCTCGTAAACCCCGCCCAGCCCGCAGCCGCCAACTGGCGCACCCTCGTGCCAGAAGACACCGCCGACGTGCTGCAAGGCGCGGCAGTGTGCGGCGGCAAAATCGTGTGTTCCTACCTCCACTATGCGTCCAGCAGCCTGCGCGTGTTTGACTTGGAAGGCAAGTTGGTGAAGGAAGTGCGGCTGCCCGAAATCGGCTCCGTCGGTGGGGTGCAAGGCACGAAAAACGACCCGATGGCCTTCTTCTCGTTCACCTCCTTCCTGCGGCCCAACACGATTTACTCGCTGGATATGAACACGTTGGATACCAAAATTTTCAAGGCTCCGAAGTTGGATTTCAACCCCGACCTCTTCACCACCGAGCAACTGTGGTACGCGAGCAAGGATGGCACGAAGGTGCCGATGTTCGTCACCCGCAAGAAAAACATCTCGTTCGATGGCACCAACCCGACGCTGCTGTACGGCTACGGAGGCTTCAACATTTCTGTCACCCCCAGTTTTTCCGCTTCGCGGGCGGTGCTGCTGGAAAACAACGGCATCTATGTGGTGGCGAACATCCGGGGCGGCGGCGAGTTTGGCGAGCGGTGGCACAAGGCTGGCACCAAGTGCTCGAAGCAAAACGTGTTCGACGACTTCATCGGCGCAGCGGAGTTTCTGATTGCCAAGAAATATACCTCGCCCGCTCGACTGGCCATCCAGGGCGGCTCCAACGGCGGCCTGCTGGTAGGCGCCTGCATGACGCAGCGGCCCGACCTTTTCGGCGTGTGCTTCCCGCAAGTGGGCGTGCTGGATATGCTGCGCTACCACAAGTTCACCATCGGCTATGCTTGGGCGGTGGATTACGGGCGCAGCGATGTGGCCGTCGAATTTTCCTGCCTGCTGGCCTACTCGCCACTGCACAACGTGAAAAAAACGGCCTACCCGGCTACCATGATCACTACCGCCGACCACGACGACCGAGTGGTGCCAGCGCACTCCTTCAAGTTTGCCGCTACCCTACAAGAATACCAGCAGGGAGGCAACCCCGTGCTGGCCCGCATCGAGACGAGCGCAGGGCACGGCGCGGGCAAGCCGACTTCTAAAGTGATTGAGGAAGCCGCTGATATCCTGTCGTTTATGCTGTGGAACATGAAGATGCAGGTGATTTATTGAGGCAGTTGATAGGTTTTTACGTTTTGACAAACCAGGCCCATGTCACCATTTTCGATGCTACTGGCCGCCAAGTGTGGCAGCAACGTATCGGGCCAGAGACCCTCACGAGCGTCGAGCAGACTCAAGTAGCGGTCGCCCTCAGCGATGACCGCTTCAGCGCGGGCCTTTACATGGTCACGGTAGCCAGCGACGGCAGGGTGCTGACCAATCGACTGGTACTTACTCGTTGATAAACAGTAAATTAGGAATAAAAAAACGGCTCGGAGGGCGTTTCCTTCGAGCCGCCTTTTTTATTAACTCATGTTACCCACTGGCATAACGGGAATACCGAAACGACCGCAACCGCCGACACCACCGAAAGTAGCGGTCATGTTCAGTTTGGAGTAAATGCCGAAGCCAATAATAGTGGTCTGTGGTATCGGCCGTGTCGGTACTTTCGATGTTCCATTTGTCTCGTGCGTAACATGAGTTACTCAGGTCTAATCCTCTGAACCTCCTCAGCCAAAACATCCAGTTTTAAAAAATGCAATACCGCATCGAAACTCCCCGACTCCTCCTCCGTGCCATGCGCCTTGACGATGCCGAGGGGATGTTCGACCTTGACAGCCGCCCTGAAGTGGTGAAATACCTGCTCACTCCGCCCCTCACGGATATGGAGCAGAGCCGCGAAATCATCCGCCATGTGTTGCGTCAGTACGAGGAACACGGCATCGGGCGGTTTGCTGTAGAGTGGAAAGCGACAGGCGAGTTCGTCGGTTGGGCAGGGCTGAAATTTTTGACCGAACCCTTGAACGGCTGTGTCAACTACCACGATTTGGGCTACCGCCTACTGCCCAAATTTTGGGGCATGGGCATTGCCACCGAGGCTTCGCGGGCGAGCCTCGATCTGGCATTCAACCAGATGAGCCTGCAAAAAATCTACGCCGGAGCCTTGCCCGAAAATGTGGCTTCGTGTACCGTTTTGCAAAAAATGGGGATGCGACTGGTCAATCAGTTTGAACTGGAAGGCGAGATGTGGAACTGGTATGTGGTGGAGCGGCCTTGACTTCACATTGAATTAGGGGGCAAGAAAACAGCATGAAAACCAAATGCTACCTTTGCTGTTCATTTCCACCGTTTTGACCAAACCTGCCTCCACTCATGGGCTTTGAGTACAGTTGTTTCATCAGTTATCGGCACGGTGCTCTGACCGAGTGCGTCAAAAAGTTGAAAGCCGACATAGACGCGCCCTGAGGATGAACTCCCCAAAGCCGCTGCCCGTGTTTTTGGACGAAAGCCACCTGAGAATTGGCGACCCGCTCAACCCTAAACTGGCTCAGACCCTGTGCAAAAGCATGGTGTTTATCTTGGCCTACCAGCCTACCTACTTCCACGACGACAGCGTATGGTGTACCCAAGAGTTGGTCGCTTTTTTGGCCCACGAGCAGCGGAGGCTGAAAGAAATCAAAAAGAAAGCCCCGGCCTGCGACCTCGGCGATTACCACCAACTGATCCCGGTGGCGTTCAGCACCACCCCATACTCTGCCATCCCGCAGAAGATTGCTGCCCGGATTTACGCCGACTGGTCTACCGACTTCCTCTCGCTGGGCTGGGAAGGGTTTGTGAAAGACAGGAAATACCGCGACTTCATCAAGCACGTCGGGGATCGGGTGCTGAATATTCAAATGGGGCTGGAAACCAAGCACGGCATCGCCACCTTGGACACCCTCTCCGAATGCAGCCAGCACGGCAAGACGCTCCCCAAGCCCACCGACCCCAAGTGCAAGGCATTCATTCAAGAAAATTGGAAACGCCCCTCCGTGATATGAAGCAGCCTGCAACGAAAAAACAAGACGCTCCGACCAAACCGATTGGCAAGATCGTCACCTTCTACTCCTTCAAGGGCGGGAGCGGGCGGTCTATGTCATTGGCCAACCTCGCGGTGCTTTTTTCCAAACAAAACGGCGGGCGAAAAGTGCTGATGATCGATTGGGATTTGGAAGCCCCGGGGTTGTTCGAGTTTTTTAAGGGTAAAATTAGCGAGACCGAACTCCATGAAAAAGAAGGCGTTATCGAACTTTTTGAATCGACCAAACAGAAGTTTCCGAAAGGCTTGCCCGAAGACCCTACCGGGCTGAAAAAGGCCACTGCCCTCATCGAGAAGCACTTCGAGGAAAACGTCATCCGCCTCCAGACCTCTGAGCATTTGGAGATGTTGCAGGCCGGCAAGCCCGGCCCCGACTACGCCGCTTCGGTGCAAAAATTCGACTGGCGCGACTTCTTCGACACTCGCTACATCTTCTTTTCCGCCCTTGTCCAGTTCCTGAAAAGCCACTGGGATTACATCCTGATTGACTCGCGCACGGGCCTCACCGACACTGGCGGCATCTGTACG
>JAYSUY010000614.1:0-1535 GCA_043718855.1 Saprospiraceae bacterium
GCCCGCACCCCGAAAAACATCCCAGCCAACTGTTGGCCGCTGCGTCGTTCCTCCTTTTCTACTTCATCGCCGATAACGGCACTGGGCATCACCCCAAACACAGCCAGTGGAAACGATACCGCCAACGCTGCCCCGTACAGCAGCCATATTTTAGGCAATGGCACGACCTGAGCGAATGCGACAAAAGAAAACTCTACCGCGAAGACTGCGAAAGCAAGCAGGATGAGCCGCTTTTTCCCCCTCCGCTTGGCCCACACGTTGAGTGGCCAGTAGAACAGGAAACTGGTGAGGAAACCGACTAACGAAAAAACGAAGGCGGTGCTTTTGTCTAAGTCCAGCAGTACGGTGGCGTAGTAGATGGCCCCCAGTTGGGTGAACGTGAGCGACAGCCAGTACATCAGGTCGGCAAGAAGGAAGTGCCGGAAATTGGGATTGACAAGCACGACGCGCAAAGCCTTACCGATATCATGGTCAGAAGTAGACTGGTGAGCGTAGCGTTTTTCGTCCAGAAAAAAGGCAGGCAGCAGTAGGAACACGAGTGCAGCCGCACTCAGTGCCGCAATCGCCATCTGGAAGGCTTGAACAGGCGCATGTCCTTGATGCTCAAACAAACCCTGTACCGCGTAAGTACCGTTGCCGATGATAAACCCCAGCGACCAAGCAACCGAGGTGAGCGTACTGATGAGCATCCTGTCCTGCGGTGTATGACCCAGTTCGGCCATGAGCGCCGTGTACGGGATAAGGTAAAACGCAAAGAAAAAATAGTACAGCCCGATCATCAAGGCCAACCACAGGAAGTTGCTTGCACTTTCACTGGCATCTGTGGGGCAAAAAACCAGAAAACCGAACACCACAAATGGCACTGCTCCCCAAAGCATGAACCATCGCCGCTTGCCGAAGCGAGATTGTTTGCGGTCGCTCCAATTGGCAATGAGGGGGTCAATGAACGCATCCAGCAGTCGCCCGCCTGCACTCAGGATGCCGATGAGCGTGAACACGCCCAGCACCGCACCCTGATGTAAAAAAGAGGGGAACATGGCTTGCCCCTGTTCTGGCGGCATATAAAAATAGATGAGCAGGTTGCCCACGCCATACCCACCCAACGACCATCCCAATTGGCCTAACGCATACAAGATCAATACCTTGAGCGGAGGGCGAATAGGTGCAAGCGGTTGTAGAGGAGGGGTAGTGGTTGTTTTTCGTTGTGCCATGACGGACGTTGACCGCAGCGTATTTTTATCCCGATTGCAGCAAAGTACCGCAGGTAATTACAGCGCATCAGATGGTTGGACGGGAAATTTTGCTTCCAATGCTTTCCAGCGGTAGTCAAAAATTTGCTTCAGTTGTTGCCGTACGAAAAGCCAGTTGGCAAAATCTCCAAGCCAGCCCAGCGGCACCCGATAGTGTACAAGGTCGGTCATTTCCACACCACCAGGCACGGCTTTAAAATGGTGCTGGTGGTGCCATAGCGCGTACGGTCCGACGCGTTGCTCGTCCACAAAAAACACACCCGGCTCGACATGGGTGATCTCGGT
>JAYSUY010000615.1:0-12129 GCA_043718855.1 Saprospiraceae bacterium
TCTTTTCATAACAGAATCAGTCGATTAGTTTTTGACAGTCAGATACTTACGGGAAGCAATACCTGCCGCTCTCACCGCTGCACCGCCACTCGCCCCGCAGCCCGCACAGACTCCCACCCGTACACGCCCGGCGGCGTACCGCTCACTGGTCAGTGCAGCACCGGCTCGCCCGCTCCCACAGCAAGCGGCCTACCAGATCGGACACCCGCTGTCTGCCGCCCTGCCCGACATGGTGGCCCAATTGCTCGAAGGTGGCTTCGTCGGCGGCGGGATTGGGAGTAAACATCCAAATCTGCTGGCTCCGCAAACACGGAGGGTAATGCAGACACAGTGCTGTCGCAGGGCGTGGAGACAGGGCAGAGGCGATAGTTGGCCATATTGGGAATGATGTAGGACGTTATCGCAGGTAATTGCAAACCGCGTTGTTCCACGTTACTCGTCAAGCCGGTTTCATCGGGGTTGTGAATGGCGTGCAGGATGTCGTTGGTGCTGGAAGAAACGATATAAACCTTTCCATCAGGCCCTAAAAACGACTGAAAAAAGTAGGTAGGGCACGGCGATACGCTCCCATCATATTCTGCCACCGTTTGCCGAGAGGCAAAAACATCGTCGGCCCACAGGCCAAACTGATCGACCCTGTCTCCTGTTGTAAAATACAAATACCGGCTGTTGGGCGAGGTGGCTACCCACTAGGGGATCGACTACACCCCGCCTTATGCTGGGCGGGGCCGTCGGCCAAAGGCCACAAGGTTGCCTGCGCCGGACTTGAAATATGTGCCGGTACAGAGAGAGAGCGCAGCATCTGGTGGACATCAAACATAGCCTCGTTTACGGTGAGCCGCCAGTCATCAAGCAGGTTTGTGAACGGGCTTGTGCGCTGAAAGACCATCAACACCTTCTATGTGGAAAGCCGAAACGGGAATTTCCGCAAAGACCATACAAGGCTCATACGCAGAACGCTCTGCCATTCCAAGAAGGCAGTCTTCCATGACGCGCAAATCAACTTCACCGCTCAGGTGATGAAATATACCCGCACAAACGACACATTAAAAGTACCCATAAACCCCGATTCGGCACGTTTTGAACAAAGATATCAGCACCGAACCCCAGACATGAATCAAAATTTCATTGACAAATCTCTGACTATCAAAGAAGTCTTGTTAAGACGACCGCCAATAACTCCATGATTTAATCGCGCAGTACCAAAAGCTGCTTGTTCTGTGGAATTTTTGGGTGCTTGCCTTTTGCTTTTTTGCAAAATTGCCCCTTGCCGTTGCCTCTTTTCATCCCTCGGGTGCCAAATACCCCTTCAAATCTACATAAAATGCCTCGAATGCCGCCACGCCCTGTGGCGTGATGCGGGCGATGGTAAGCGGGTAGTTGTTCTTGAAAGTTTTCTCCACCGCGAGGTAGCCCGCCTCCTGCAACTTGCTGATCTGGATGCTCAGGTTGCCTGCTGTTGCGCCCGTTTTTTCTTTCAAAACGCCAAATTCTGCGTGCCGCGATACCATCAAGAACGACATTACGGCCAAGCGCAACTGCGACAGCAGCAAGGGATCAAGTTCTTTGTACATGGCTGCGGCGCGATTGAGAGTGAAGCATATAGCCTGGCACCAAGTAGCCGAGCGCGGTGACGGTGGCTTGCACCAGCAGGTGCTGCACAGGACTGAGCCACAAACAAGCCAAGCCACCCGCCCAGATTACCGCAGCCCCCACAACGAGTGGCTGGAAGCGCAGCAGCACCCCCGACATGAAGGTGGCAAAACCCGACAGCACAAGCACCATCGGGATGGGCGACAGGCCGTTGCGGACAGCAAACGGTATGGAGATCAGCATCGAAATGCCGAAACCAAGCCACACCAGACCGTGCCAATTGTGTACTAAGTTGTTCGTTTCCTGATGCTTACCGCGCCTCCACTCATAAATCAGGGCTGCTGGCAGACCCACCAGAGTCATTGCTGCCCAAGCTAAATCGGGGCGTGGGTACTGCACCACCACATCCAAGTAGTAGTGCGCAAAGCAGCACAACACCACCAACCAGCCCCAGAGCAGAAAGTGAAAACCGTTTTCGTGGAAACTGTTTTTAGCGAGGTCGATGGTCTCGCGGATGATGCGCAGACTCTCCTGCGGATTGAGCGT
Organism: Saprospiraceae bacterium; assembly: GCA_043718855.1. Lineage (GTDB taxonomy): Bacteria > Bacteroidota > Bacteroidia > Chitinophagales > Saprospiraceae > M3007. The sequence goes on from JAYSUY010000615.1 coordinate 2,140, forward strand.
TTTTTCTTGTTGTTCCATATTTGTAGCGTCAAGTAGTTGATTTTCTTGACGATGCAAATGTGCAAATAAGTTTGCAAAATAAACTAAAAAATTCGATAAACTTGATTTAGATTGTGATGAACGAGGGAGAGGGACTTGGCGATGAGCGATAAAAACGGAGTGCCGGAACGACCCTACGTCGTTCCGGCACTCTGAAAACCCTATGGCACCAAATCTCAAACTCAGTACGCCTTCGCAAAAAGTACCCGCTGCGCACTGGGCTTCCCAGTGAGGATACAAGCCCCTGTTTCCTCAGACCAGCCAAGCGGAATGCAGCGGATGGTGGCCTTCGTTTTTTCTTTAATTGCGAGTTCTGTTTCTGTCGTACCGTCCCAGTGGGCGTAGGCGAAGCCGCCTTTGTTGTCCACAATATCCACCAATTCCTCCCATGTATCAGCCTTCGTGATGTGCGCATCGCGGTAGGCTTTGGCGCGATCGAAGAGGTTTTGCTGAATCTCGTCCAGCAGTGCGGCCACATGGTCGGCGATGGAATCGAGCGGCACACTGGATTTTTCCTTCGTATCGCGGCGGGCCACTTCCACTACGCCGGCAGCCAAGTCACGTTGGCCCAAACCAAGTCGAACGGGGATGCCAATCATCTCATACTCAGCAAATTTGAAGCCCGGGCGGTTCTGGTCGTCGTTGTCAATTTTTACCCGTACACCTTTGGCGCGGAGGGCTGCGGCGATTTTGTCGGCGGCCTCGCTCAGTTCAGGCGAAGGCTTCGGGATGGGCACGATGACCACCTGCACCTGAGCGAGTTTGGGCGGAATGATGAGGCCGTCGTCATCAGAGTGCGTCATGATGAGCCCCCCGATGAGGCGCGTCGAAACGCCCCACGAGGTTGCCCAGACGTGTTCCTGCTGGTTTTCTTTGTTGAGAAACTGCACGTTGAAAGCCTTCGCAAAGTTTTGACCCAAAAAGTGCGACGTGCCGGCTTGCAGTGCCTTGCCGTCCTGCATGAGCGCCTCGATGCAGTAGGTCTCGTCGGCCCCTGCGAAGCGCTCATTGGCGGTTTTGATGCCCTTGATGACGGGCATCGCCATCCACTCTTCGGCAAACTGGGCGTACAGGTCCAGAATCAGCAGCGTCTCGGCCACCGCCTCCTGTGCGCTGGCGTGGGCGGTGTGGCCCTCCTGCCACAGGAACTCTGAGGTGCGGAGGAAAGGGCGGGTACGCATTTCCCAGCGCACCACATTGGCCCACTGGTTGATGAGCAGCGGCAAATCGCGGTAACTCTGAATCCAGTCGCGGTATGTGTTCCAGATGATGGCCTCAGAGGTGGGGCGCACCACCAGTTCTTCCTCCAATTTGGCCTCCGGGTCTACCATCAGTTTACCTGGTCGGTCGGGATCATTTTTGAGGCGATAGTGGGTCACCACAGCACACTCTTTGGCAAAACCTTCAGCGTTTTTCTCTTCTGCTTCAAACAGGCTTTTGGGGACAAAAAGTGGGAAATAAGCATTGACGTGGCCGGTTTCTTTGAACATTGCGTCCAACTGGTCGCGCATTTTCTCCCAAATGCCGTAGCCGTGCGGCTTAATGACCATGCAGCCGCGGACGGGTGAGTTATCGGCTAGCCGGGCCTTCTGAACAATGTCCAAGTACCACTGTGAGTAGTCTTCTGAGCGGGGTGTGATTTCTTTTGCCATGAAATTGTACTGCTTGAAATTTTATGTTGTGCGGGCTTGCCCGACTTTTTTGCTGTTTGCCCCTTGCTGTTTACCTATGGTTAAATCCCGGTTAAAGCCTTAGCCAAAAGTTACTTTGCGCTGTTGAAATGGTCTGATATCGATGAAGCAGAAGATGGTTGGGGAAAGTGTCGGCGCAAGCCCAAATTCTCGTTTAAATACTGTTTCAAGGCTTCCCAAAAACGTTTTTAAATAATCGTTTTAACAAATATCAAGCCGCTCAAGCCGCTTTTTGACCAACTTTAACCAAGCCCGATTTCGAGTTTAAAGCCACATTAACCAAAAAAAGTCAGCAAAGGTAATATTTTTGACCCTGTAAACCTGACCGCCCAACCACTGCATTAAAAACACACTGCACACCATGAAAGAAATAAAAAATTCCCTGCCTTGGATGTTCGCTGCGCTGCTCGCACTGGTACTTAATGTACCCGCTAACGCGCAAGACGACCTCTACTACGACCCGGCCACCGATGCCAAAACACGTACCACCACCACCACCACGACTACCACATACGACGAGTACGAGGAACCCAGCAAGGTGACTCGCCGCTACGAAGACGAGGATGACTATTCGGAAGATGATGAGTACGCCTACGAATACTCTTCGCGCGTCCGTCGCTTCCACCGCCCGGCACAGGTGGTGGATTATTACGACCCCTTCTTTGTGGACCTGTACAACTATGATCCATACTTCTCGCCAGGCAACACCATTTACACCTACGGCTACAACGACTACTGGTCGTGGCGCCGCTGGCGTCGCTACCAGCGCTGGAATTCGTATAATTCTTGGAACGCTTGGAATTCTTACAACTACGGTTGGGGAGCTGGCTGGAATTCCTTTGGCTGGAACAGCTGCTACTCCGGCTACAGCCCTTGGAACAACCCTTGGGCATCCAACAACTACTACTACGACCCGTACTGGACATCCAACGGCTACAACCCCTACTACGGTGGTGGCTGGAACAACAATCCATACTACTATGGCAACAACAACGGCGGCTATAACAATGGCGGTGGCGACAACGGCTACAACCCGAAAACGTATACCGGTGTGCGCCGTCACGGTTCCTCAGTAAATCCCGGATATGCCCGCTTGGCAGGTGGCAATGGTCGCTTAACTACCGCAGAGAAAAATGTGCCGACGCTCGAATCGCAATCTACTCGCCCGAACGGCCGTGCTGTGGGTACCAAAAACGACCCCAACGGTGTAAGCGACCGCAACACCACTGGCCGCCAAGGAGCCGAAGCGACCAAGGGCAATGGCCGCGAAGCCGTACGAACCAACGAGACCAACACCCGTACTGGCCGCGAAGTCGAGACCACTCCAAGTCGCCGTCCGGAGGAAACTCGCCCAGCCCGCAGCACCGAAACCACGCCAAGTCGCCGCCCTGAAGAGACCCGCCCGACCCGCGAGGTAGAGACCACGCCCAGCCGTCGTCCGGCAGAAACGCGCCCATCGCGCCCAGCAGAAACGGCACCTGTGCGCCGCGAAGAATCGCGCCCAGCACGGCCCAGCAGCGAAGAGTCGCGTCCAGCCCGTCGGGAGGAGTCGCGGCCTAGCCGACCCAGCGGTGGTGGCAATGAGTCGCCTCGCCCAAGCCGTGCAGAACCCAGCAACGACCGCCCCACGCGCAGTGGTGGTGGCGAAACGCGCACCGCACCCACTCGCAGCGAAAGCAGCGGTGGCAGCAATAGCCGGAGCGGAGGTAGCAACTCTGGTGGCAGCAGCAAACCGTCCGGCGGTGGTCGTGGCGGACGCAATTAGAGTACAGCGAAACGGGTATTTCGCTGTATAATACCACTAAAAAAGGGTGGAAACCGGGAGCGATACCTTGTTCCACCCTTTTTCTTTGCCCTCCTGCCCGTTACAACCTGATTGACGGTAGCGGCGTATATGCTCACCCCTCACTTCTCACTCCTCACTTTTTTCGTTACCATGAAACGCTATTTCCTGCCCCTCTTTCTACTCTGTTTTGGCTCAACAGCATTTACTCAACAATCTTCTGATGTACTCCGCTACTCCAACCTGCGCCCCAGCGGCACGGCTCGTTTTTTGGGCGCGGGCGGTGCGTTCGGCGCACTGGGTGCCGATTTCGGCTCTATCAGCCAGAACCCCGCTGGCCTCGCCATGTTCCGCGCCAGCGAATTGGTGCTCAGCCCCGCACTGAAATTTGCCAAGTCAGAATCGGGCATACCGGGTACAGGTAACGCTCGCTTTGACGATGACGAGTCAGGTTTCGGCTTCGATAATTTCGGCCTCGTGTTCAACACAACGCCCGCCAGCAAAAAATGGAAAACCTTCAATGTTGGTCTCGGTGTAAACCGCCAGAACAACTACCGCCAAGCCGTTTTTTACGAAGGGTCGGCACAGGGCAGCATCCTGAACGGTTTTTTTGACAATGCCAACAACACCATCAATGGTGGTGGATCCGAAAATGATTTTTACCCTTTCGAGGAGGGACTAGCTTTCGATGCCAATGCCATTTATTTTCAAAACGGCGCACTCTCCTACGACTTCGCGGGCAACCGCGACGCTTTGGTGAACCGCAGCCAAAAGGTGACCACCTACGGGAAGATGGACGAGATGGTAATTTCGTTTGCCGGCAACTATGACGAGAAACTGATGGTGGGCGCCACCGTGGGCGTACCCTTCGTGAACTACCGCATCGAAGGCGAGTACACGGAAAGCGATGACGCAGGCTTGGTGGATTTTTTTGATGACCTGACCTACACGGAGTACCTGAAAACCAGCGGCGTGGGCGTGAACCTGAAACTGGGCGTGATCTACAAATTCAACCAGATGTTTCGCCTCGGCGCGGCTTTCCACACACCTACACGCCTGAATCTCACGGACGCTTACAGCAATACTTTCGCCTATTCGTACACGGACAACACCGGCTCCGTCACCAGCGACCCGCAACTTTCGCCCGACGGGGTCTCAGATTACCGCCTCCGCACACCCTGGCGGGCCATCGCAAGTGCCGCGGTGGTGGTGAAAAAATACGGTTTCCTGAGCGCCGATGTGGAGTGGGTGGACTACGGGGCCAACCAATTCAACTTGACCGCCGACGTGTCGAACACGGCCAACGAACTGGCTGAACGGGGACTGAACAGCGACATCCAGAAAGACTATCAGCGGGCGATGAACGTTCGCCTCGGTGGCGAACTGGCGGTCAATAATTTCCGATTTCGCGCTGGGGCAAACTTGCAGGGCAAGCCTGAAAAAGGTGCCGAGGGCTTCAATGTGGCCTACACCGCCGGGGCGGGAGTGCGCGGCGAGTCGTTTTACCTCGATCTGGGGTGGCGCCGCTACACAGGCGACGGCAGCGTAAGGCCTTATGCTGGTGCGCCAGTAGCAACAACCAGCAACGTGTCGAGCGACTTGGTAATGACACTGGGCTTCAAGTTTTGATGATTAGTGATTGGTTGGCTGGTGATTAGTTGACTGGTGACTGGTGATTAGTTGACTGGTGACTGGTGATTAGTCTGCCGCTCTACCAATCACCAGTCACCAGTCAACCAATCACCAACCCAGAATAAACTGTCGCCTAACTTGCCTTTGCAAGGGTTTAACAATAAACCCCATTTTTTGGCAGTTACATTGCATGGTACCTGCGTTAGAAGCTCGTGACCTTCTTAATCAGGTTCATTATCAAAATCTAAAGCAATGAAACGACTGTTTGTTCTGCTGTTCTTTTTCTCAGCCATCACCCTCGCCAACGCTCAAACCGCGAATATCGAGTCCATCAATCAGGCCCTCAGCACAGGCAATGCTGATGCGCTAAACCAGTTCTTCGCTGAAAACGTGGAGATATCGATTCAAGACAAAGAGCAGGTGTACACCAAAGCAAAGGCCACTGATGTGGTGCGCGGTTTTTTCGCTTCGAACAAGCCCAAGTCGTTCAACCAGATGCACAAGGGTAACAGCCGCGAGAACAGCGATCAGTACTGCATCGGCAACTTGGCTTCCGCTACTGGCAACTTCCGGGTATATCTGTACCTGAAAACTACTGGCACCAACGTCGCGATTCACGAACTGCGCTTCGACAAAGAATGATTTTGGATTGGCAAATGGTGCGCTATCTTTGCAGCACATTTTCCGTATTCAACATTTTTTAACAAAACAATACTGACGTTCCAATGGGCAGAGGTGACGCAAGAACCAAACGCGGTAAAATCACGCGCGGTTCACACGGCAAAAGCCGTCCAAAATTGATAAAACTGAAAACGCTGCAAAAGAATCAGGCCAAAGCCGCTGCTCCTGTTGCTGCGTAAGTTTTCTCCGGTAAGCATAAAAGCCCGGCTCGACGACAAGTTGAGCCGGGCTTTTATCTTTGCGCTATGACAAATCTCAACCGCAACATCCTTTGGTTCCTCGGTGTAGCCCTGGCTGCCGGGGCGGTGTACTATTTCTCCGACATCGTGACCTACCTCCTGCTGGCATGGGTGCTTTCCATGCTGGGTAGGCCACTGGTGATTTTCTTTCAGCGAAGGCTCCGAGTCGGGCGTTTTCAAGCGGGGCCGATAAGCGCGGCGCTGCTCACCATCCTCACCTTTTACCTCGCATTGGCGGGCATCTTGATGCTCTTCGTGCCAACCATCGTGGCCCAGGCCCGCAACTTGGCTGGGGTAGACTACCAATCGCTGGGCGAGAAATTGAAAATGCCGTTTTTAAACTTGGACATCCAAGCGCACTCGGCAGGGCTGCTCGCACCTGGTGAATCATTAGCTACAAAGACTCAAGAATTGTTGAGCCAGTGGTTCCGACCAACATTGTTGGGCGATTTTGTAGGCTCCTTCGTGGCAGTGGTGGGCAATGTGGTGGTGGCGTTCGCGGCAGTGACATTTATCCTGTTTTTTTTCCTGAAAGAAAAAAAACTCTTTCTGGACATCCTGAACGCGGTGGTGCCCAACGAACAAGAAACAAAGGTGCGCCAAGCGGTGCAGGAGAGCAGTGATGTGCTGACGCGCTACTTCGGCGGACTGCTGGTGCAGATCACGGCTTTCTGCATGATGGTGACAGTGCTGCTCTTGATTCTGGGCGTGGATAACGCGCTGCTGATCGGTGCTTTCGGGGGTATTTTTAACGTTATACCGTACGTAGGGCCGATTTTGGGGCTAATTTTTGGATGCTTCATCACGGCATCTTCGCACTTGGATGTAGACATGGCCCTGATGCTGCCCCTGCTCCTGAAGGTCGCCATTACGTTCATGGCCACTCAATTTGTGGACAACAACATCCTTGGCCCGCTCATTTTTTCTAAAAGTGTGCAAGCACACCCGCTGGAGATTTTCATCGTGGTACTGGTCGCCGCCAAGATTGGCGGGGTACTGGGCATGGTGCTGGGTATTCCTGTCTATACGGTGCTCCGAGTGATCGGGCGGGTGTTTTTCAGCCAATTCAAGGTGGTACAGCGGCTTACAGAACACTTGGAAGAAACTGATGACCCTTCTTTTTCGGTCGATGTTTCACTCGATGTAGATGTATCGAAGGAAGACGAGGCAACTACGGGCAAAAAATGATGTATGAATGATGCCGTGACCAATAGCGAAGTAACGTGTATGGCGAAACGAATCCATTGGCCAGCCAATGCGCTCACCTCGCGCCCATCATCTTTAAGCCTCTGGATACTTGCACCAATATTTCTATTCAAGCCATGCGCACCCATATTTTTTGCCTCGCTCTGCTCCTCACTCCGCTCGTCCTTTTTTCTCAAAATAGCCGCTGGCAAGACAAAGTAGATGCCCACCTACTCGAACGCTTTTCGGCGACGAGCGGCTCGGTGGAGTTCCTCGTCGTGATGCAGCAGCAGGCCGATTTGCGCCCAGCGGAGCAGTTTCGCAGTAAAGTGGACAAGGGCAACTTCGTGTACCAAACTTGCGTAGCATTGGCCGAAAGTACCCAGCACCCGGTACGCAATATGCTGGTAGACAACAATGCACCTGTGCAGACCTTCTGGATCGTGAACGCCCTGTGGTCGCGCGGCGACTTGGCTTTGGTAGAACAAATAGCCCGCTTGCCCCAAGTGGCGCGTGTGGAAGACAACCCCGTGTGGACGAAGCAGCCGCTCCCCCAAGCAGCGCTGGATGCAGTGGTGGAACGCAACACGCCCATCTCTTGGGGCCTCACCAAAATCAACGCCGACGATGTGTGGACACTGGGACACACCGGCGAAGGCGTGGTGGTGGGCGGCCATGACACGGGCTATTCGTGGAATCACCCAGCCATCAAAAGCAAATACCGGGGCTGGAACGGCAGCACCGCCGACCACAACTACAACTGGCACGACGCGATACACGCCCTCATCAATGGCGGCACCAATTCTTGCGGCATCAACCTCACATCGCCTTGCGACGACGACGACCACGGTACCCACACGATGGGTACGATGACAGGCGGGCCAAACAGCGACAGCATCATCGGCGTAGCCCCTGATGCGCAGTGGATGGGCTGCCGAAACATGGAGGAGGGCGACGGCACCCCGGCCACTTACATCGAGTGCTTCGAGTGGTTCATCGCGCCGACCAACCTCTCCAACAGCAGTCCCAACACGGCGATGGCTCCGCACGTGATCAACAATTCATGGGGCTGCCCGACCTCAGAAGGCTGCAATTCAGGCAATTACGCCACGATGGAGGCGACGGTGAACTCAGTACGGGCAGCAGGAATTTTGGTCGTCGTATCGGCAGGCAACGGCGGCTCTGGGTGCAGCACGGTGAACAGCCCGGCGGCGATTTACACTGGAAGTTTTACCGTAGGGGCCACCAACAGCAGCGATGTGATCGCAGGATTCAGCAGCCGAGGCCCGGTGACGGTGTACGGCAGCGGTGTGATGAAGCCCAACATCAGTGCGCCTGGCGTGGATATATTGTCGTGCATCGGGCACAACAACAACACCGGCACTTACACCTATGCCCAAACCAATTGGAGCGGTACGAGCATGGCCGGGCCGCACATTGCGGGTGTGGCCGCGCTCATCATGTCGGCCCGACCCGACCTGAAAGGCCAAGTGGCTACACTGGAAGACCTGATGGAAAGCACCGCCGTGCCGCGCTTCGCTACCGCCCCGTTCTGCGGCTCCGACAACGCCGGTTCGCGGCCCAACAACGTGTATGGTCATGGTCGGGTGGATGCCTTGGCTGCTGTGAACGCCGCCCTCGCGCTGCCCGTTGAGTTGCTTTCTTTTTCGGTAGAAAATCGTGACAAAACCGCCCTGCTCCGCTGGGCCACTGCCACAGAATCCGGCTGCTCGCATTTCGAAATTGAGCGCAGTAACGACGCAATTTCCTGGTTTTCAATGGTTAAAAAATCCTGTACTGCCAGCAGTGGCTTGGGGGCGAACTACGATTTTGTAGATGAAAACCCCTTGCCTGGCACGAGTTACTACCGCCTTCGACAGATGGATTTTGATGGGTCGGGGGCCTACAGCCCAGTCGTGCTGCTGCATCGCGCCACTGATCGCGTCACGCTCCGGCTCATCGCCCAGCCGCGCTCGCAAACGGCTTGGGTGGATATATCTGGTGCCGAGCCTGGCCCAGACTGGTCGCTCGAATTGCATGCGATAGACGGTCGGTTGGTGCAGGCCTTCCAATCGCCGACCTCTGGCGCAGTGGCCCTGCCCTACCTCGCTGCCGGGTTGTACACCGTACACCTGAGGAATGAGCACGGTCAGATGTTAGCCGTGGAGAAGTTGTGGTGGCCCTGAGGTAAGGGTGTCATCCCAAAATCTTTCTTGCCCTTCCCGCGTTTTGCCAACTGCCGACCTTGCCGTCTCGTCAGAAGGCTGCACTTTTACCAAAAATCTCGCTCGCTATGGGAGTCATTACGTCAGTTCGTTTTACCCGCCGAAGCACGAAGTGCGAAGGAGGGCCGTCATTCGCCATTCGTCATTGGTCATTGCGCCTCGCCGCCCTATTCATCATTTATCATTCATCATTCATCATTAGCGGCGAAGCGCAGACCACCTCCCAGACCTCGTTTGGCAAAAATCGCGTGCAGTACCACCGCCAGTTCGACGACTGGATGCTGTACGAGACCGCCAACTTCGTTACCTACTGGTACGGCGATGCCCGCAACGTGGCGCAGAGTGCCCTGCAAACTGCCGAACTTGACTATCCCGATGTGCAGCAACTGCTGGAACACCAGATGAGCGAGAAAATCGAGATGCTCGTGTTCAGCGATATTACTGACCTGAAACAGAGCAATATAGGTGAGGATGAATTGCTGCAACTTCGTGTCGGCGAGACCAAAGTGGTAGGC